>NZ_DAMAAE010000009.1:0-110735 GCF_031986685.1 Moraxella sp. CTOTU47915 | reverse complement strand
TCAGCTCCCTATTCCAAACCACCCTCTTTATTCGTTTAAAGGGGGTGTTTTTTTGTCAAAATAACATGCAGTATTAAGATGTTAATTTTATTCTTTTTATATATGCTGCATTAATAACCTACTTGTTACATAGCTTTACGCATTTTCACACTGTAAATTTTTGAATCCTATATACTAATTACATCAATGTCGATCCTTTTTTAACCTTAGGCGAACATTTGATGTTTTCTAAAAAATTACAAATATAATTAAATATCTAGGATAAAAAATGACACAAAAGCCCGTTAAACCAGAGCCAAATATGAATATTCAGCAAGGCAATGCTGGTGAAACTCATCAGCAGGCTGATAATAATTCAACCAATTTGACTACGCAGCAAGGTATTGTTATTGCAGATAATCAGAATTCGCTAAAGGCAGGTCGCCGGGGTCCTGCATTGCTGGAAGATTTTATTTTACGTGAGAAAATTACCCATTTTGACCATGAACGTATTCCTGAGCGTGTTGTACATGCTCGTGGTACGGCAGCCCATGGTTATTTTGAATTAACCAAATCATTAGAGCAATTTACCACAGCTAAGGTATTAACAGAGGTGGGCAAGCAAATCCCATTATTTGCTCGTTTTTCAACGGTAGCCGGTGGTGCGGGATCGATTGATACGCCGCGTGATATTCGCGGTTTTGCCGTCAAAATCTATACAGAGGAAGGTAACTGGGATTTAGTGGGTAACAACACCCCTGTGTTCTTTATCCAAGATGCGATTAAATTTCCCGATATTATTCATGCTGTAAAAATGGAGCCTGATCGTGGTTTCCCACAAGCGGCATCAGCGCATGATACCTTTTATGATTTTATCTCGTTAAACCCTGAAACCTTACATAACTACCTATGGGCGATGAGTGATCGCGCTATTCCTCGCAGTTTACGCATGATTGAGGGCTTTGGTATCCATAGCTATCGCTTTATTAATACCCAAGGCGAAAGTGTGTTCTTCCGTTATCACTGGCGTCCACGTTTGCAGCTTCAATCACATGTGTGGGATGAAGCTGTGAAAGTTGCCGGTGCTGATCCAGACTATCATCGTCGTGATTTATTTGAAACCTTGTTTGAAAATGGTGACGAAGTTGTTTGGGACTTTGGTGTGCAGATCTTTACCCAAGAACAAGCAGAAAAATTCCCATTTGATCATTTGGATGCAACCAAATTAATTCCAGAAGAATTAGTCCCTGTTGAAATCGTGGGTAAAATGGTATTAAACCGTTATCCCGATAACTTCTTTGCGGAAACAGAGCAAGTGGCTTTCTGCCCAGCGAACATCGTCCCAGGTATTGACTTTAGTAATGACCCATTATTACAAGGCCGTTTATTTAGTTACCTAGATACCCAGTTGTCACGTTTGGGCTCACCAAATTTTGCCCAGCTGCCAATTAATGCGCCAAAATGTCCATTCCATAATATGCAACGTGATGGCCATATGCAGATGCAAATTCCTAAAGGTCGGGTCGCTTATGAACCACAAAGTTTAGAATCAGAAAAACCGCGTGAAAATCCGTCAATTGGGTTTAAATCATTTACAGATGATTTAACTCAAAATAACGATGCGGTTAAAGGTCGTATCCGTGCAGAAAGCTTTGCAGACTTTTATAGTCAGCCGCGTATGTTCTATCGTAGTCAAGCCCCTATTGAGCAGGCGCATATCGCTTCAGCGATTGTGTTTGAGCTTTCAAAAGTTGAAACACCCTATATCCGTGAACGCATGGTTGCGCAGTTGTTAACGGTTGATGAAACATTGGGTAAACGCGTGGTCGATGGTTTAGGCATGAAACCAGTGCCAAAACCGATTGAGCCGACGGTTCCGGTGCAAGATTTGCCATTATCGCCGGCTTTGCAGTTGATTGGCAAAGCCAAGCCAACGCTTGAAGGTCGTAAAGTCGCTATTTTAGTCGCAGATGATTCAAATGCAGAAATGCTTGAAAAATATAAAGCAGCGATTACCGCAGCAAAGGCAACACCCTTTATAGTAGCGCCAAAAATTAATATTACGTTAAACAATGGTGAAACCATTGCAGCTGACGGTCAATTGGCGGGTTCGCCTTCTGTCTTGTTTGATGCAATCGTTAGTATCATTATGCCGGAGCAAGCGAAAAAGTTAGCCAAAGTGAGTGAGGCGATTGCGTGGTTTAAAGACGCGCATGCCCATCTAAAAGCGATTGCTTATTGTGGTGCGACGGATGAATTTATCCTGATTCCCCAGCACATTGAGAAAGATGCCAGTGTGGTGGCTTTAAAGGAAATAGATACCTTTATCGAGAAGGCCAAATCGCGTGAATGGGATCGTGAACCTCATGTGCGTGATTTAGCATAACTCATCAACCTAGCAACAAAAAAGCTAGCTTAATAATAAGCTAGCTTTTTATTTGTTTGGCGGAAACGGAGGGATTCGAACCCTCGATACGCTATTAACGTATACACACTTTCCAGGCGTGCGCTTTCGACCACTCAGCCACGTTTCCAATCGAGTTGCAACTCCAAAATATAGGGAATCGCAAAACGGACGCCTATTTTACCCAAAATAATGCCAAATGTCATGTATAATTAATCAATTTTCATCGATGGCTAGAGTTGGTAAGTTATAGCGTATGAGTTGTTATCAGCGTTTTTCCCACAAATCACTGTCACAGAAACTAGTAGCGATGGGTTTATCCCTATTGCCGTTATGGGCACATTCAAGCACCGCTTTAGATTATCGCAAACAGCACCTCAATCAATGCGGCAATACCTATGCTAACCAACAAAGTCCGCAGCCACTCTCCAATCAACCACTTGAGATTTATTATCTATGTCTAAATGGCTTTGCTGTGGGCTATTCGTCACTGAGTAAAACCGCTTTATGGTCAGCGGAGTATTTGACGCGAGCGCGTATTGAAAAAGCGAGTGAACTAGCTAGGGTTGATAATTTTCACGAGGAAAGTCAGCTGCCTAATCGGGTTAAAGGCTATTTAGCTGATTATCGTAACGTACCTTATGATCGTGGGCATCTAGCGCCGAATGCAGATATGAGTACGCTTGAGTCACAATATGACAGTTTTAGCCTTGCCAACATTGTACCGCAAAATCCTGTTAATAATCGTAGCACTTGGCGAGACATTGAGTCCCGTACCCGTTATCTAGCAATCAAACACAACCGTATCTACGTGGTGACAGGGGTGGCTTTTATCAGTAATCGGGTTAAGAAAATCAATAACAATATATTAGTACCTAGTCATCTGTATAAAGCGATTTATATTCCAAGTCTACAACAAGCAGGGGTTTATTTTGTCCCTAATGATGATAGTCAGCGAGTGGAAATCATTAGTCTGGATGAACTTGCGGTAAGAATAGGCGTGGATGCCATGCCAGGGTTATCAGGGAAGGTACAAAAAACGGCAATGACGCTGCCTATTGATGATTATTCACCAGCTACAAAAAATAAAAACACGCCAAAATCAGAGCCCGATAACCAGCAAATTTTATTAGTCTTAGTTAATTTAGTCTTGACTATTTTTGAATGGATAATCAGCCTATTTAAGTCCTAAAAATGGCAATTATACACAAATGACTGATTAGTCATTTTGAGCTTTTGGAATTTTTTAAAAAAATAATTACTTAAAAATCAGTAACTTAAAATTAAAAAAATGGATAATTTTACCCTGTAAGGATGTAGAAAACTATTAGCAACTTTTGTGTATCAAAAAATATCTTTACCTCAAAACCATTTTGGCTATAATGATTGTCAATGGCACTGCATCTCACTTCCCTTACTTTTTTGCAGTGCGCTACAGAAGGAACTGTTATGAAAATTTCTCTTAAATCAATCAGCGTTGGTGTTGCTCTTTCTACTTTAAGTGTTGCTGCTATGGCTGCCGATCCAATCGTGGGTACCTGGCAAACTTATGAAGACAATCAACCAAAAGCGCAAGTTCAAATCTCACAAACAGGTGCTACTTTCACCGGTAAAATCGTTGCGGGCAATACTGAAAAAGCAAAATCTTTTGTTGGTAAAACTGTGTTAACAGGCGTTAAAGCAGCGGGTAATGGCAAATATTCAGGTAAAGCCAAAGACCCACGTTGGGGCTTTGGGTTAGGTGCAGATATTTCATTAAGCGGTTCAACCTTGACTTTATCTGTTCCAGTCAAAGGCAGCCAAACTTGGAAAAAAATTAAATAATCGTTACTGATTTGAAATCTCAAAAAAGCTAGATATGACTATCTAGCTTTTTTATTTGTCCAATCGCAAGTTTTGTAGAGTCTTTTAGTACGGTTAAATAAAAAAATAGGCTGATTGAATCAGCCTATTTTTATTATTGTTTATCTATTCGATACGTTCACCATGTACAGCCAAATCAAGACCTGTGTATTCATCTTCATCAGTGACACGTAAGCCCATGGTTAATTGAATCACTTTGGCAATAATGAAAGTCACAATCGCGCAGTAGATGATAACCGCGAACACGCCTTCTAATTGCACCCACACTTGACCCATAGTCGATAAAGCCAGTGGTTTGCCAGTGATAGCAGGACTCACAAAGACACCTGTCAATATGGCACCGACGATACCACCAACGCCATGCAATCCAAACGCATCCAAGCTATCGTCGATTTTTAACAGACGTTTGAGATAGTTGACTGCATAAAAGCAAACCAATGAGGTGATGATGCCAATCGCTAATGCGCCTGCTACCGTCACAAAACCTGCCGCTGGGGTAATACCGACTAAACCCGCCACTGCGCCTGATGCACCGCCTAATACAGAGGCTTTACCACGGACTAATTTTTCGATGGCAAACCAAGTCAATGCCCCTGCCGCTGCGGCTACTTGCGTGACGAGTAGGGCATTACCTGCCAATGCATTTGCCGCTAACGCACTACCGCCATTAAAGCCAAACCAACCTACCCAAATCAAACCCGTACCAATTAAGGTTAAAGCCAAGTTTGAAGGTGCCATTGGATCACGGTTATAGCCATTACGTTTACCTAAAACAGCCGCCAACACAATACCTGCTACACCTGCATTAATGTGCACGACCGTACCGCCTGCAAAGTCTAGCGCACCATCTGCCATCAACCAGCCGCCGCCCCAAACCCAGTGACAAATCGGTGCATACACCAATAATACCCAAAGGGCAGTAAACACCATGAAGCTACTAAATTTAATACGTTCAGCAATCGAGCCTGCTAAGATTGCCACAGTGATAATGGCAAAGGTCATTTGAAAAGTGACAAATAACAGGGTGGGTACGGTACCGGTTAAATCACCTAACCCAATATTAGATAACAGGGCATTATCAAAACCGCCAATAAATTGATTAAAATCGCTACTACCAAACGCCAGCGAATAACCCAACACAATCCAAATGATAGATACTAACGCCGTGGCACCATAGCTGTGTGCCATCGTCCCTAAAATATTCTTTTTGCGCACCATACCTGAGTAAAACAACGCCAACCCTGGAATAGTCATTAGGAGCACTAATGCAGTCGAAATTAATACCCAAGCCGTGTCGCCTGCATTTAGCGTAGGCGTGTCAGCAGCATGAGCCACCAATGGAGATAACAACAATAATGATAAAATTGATTTAGTAGATACTAGTGGCTGTGAAAATTTGGCAAAAGCTGCCCTTGTAATGACGGCATTCATCGTAACCCCCTTAAAATTATTTGAGATAGTCGTTAAGCTGCTTGATAGGTCTACGTTAATGTTTAAAGGATGGTCGACTTTAAAATTTAACAAGCGCTGCGGCAACGACAGTCATGATAGTGTTAGATAGCATTAGCGCCCGTTTCACCCGTACGGATACGAATCACTTGTTCTAATGGTGATACAAAGATTTTGCCATCACCGATTTTGCCCGTGCTAGCCACGCGAGTGATAGCTTCAATCGCTGCATCAACCATTTCGTCAGTCACTGCAATTTCTAACTTAACTTTGGGCAGGAAATCAACCACATACTCAGCGCCGCGGTACAATTCAGTATGACCTTTTTGACGACCAAAACCTTTTACTTCGGTAACTGTGATACCTTGAACGCCAATCTCAGAGAGTGACTCACGCACATCGTCTAGCTTGAACGGTTTTAAGATAGCCGTAATTAATTTCATAATAATTTCCTTTTAAGTGCCGCTTATGGTTGGGTTAGTTACTAGCTGCTGTAGTGGCTTAATAGCGGTTACCCTAAACAGCATTCGTAAAGCATGTTGAAAATGGTAGTTTCGATAATTCAAAAGCTATGCCAACTTTCATAAATGTCCTATTTTTAAGGGGGTAAAAAATACAACCTATTGAAAATAAAGCAAAAACTTTTTTGTGGTTTCAATGCGACCATCACACAGAAAACGTAATTTTATTATAACCAAAAAATAAAAATTCCTCTAATGTAAATCAGCTATTGCACCAAAAAGGTTATTTGGGTGCCATTAACGATTTTGTAGATAAATTTTAGAATTATTTTAATAATTAGCGATAAAAACAAAATAATTGCACCAAAAAAGTGCATTTTACTGCCTAAAATCGTTAAATTTGTTGGGTAATACAAATAAAAAGTATATCCGCATCGCAAAAATCATAGCATTTAAACTGCCTTTTATTGCAGCAACTACAAAACATGAAAACTCACATTTAATCGCAAAACTTTTTGTCATAAAATGGTATGATAGAAAACGTTTTTTAGCTTATGCGGCAAGTATGGTTATTGCCTTAGTTAGCGGTACCTTTATTTAAGTGTTACAAGTTTAAGTGTTACAAGGAATTCTCGTGAGCCAACTCTCTGCCACCCAATCACCCGTTTCACCTGCTTCAACCAACCAAAGCATGCCATCAGCATCAAGCATGATTCAACGTGGCAATGGATTACAAGTGGTGGTTGGACTTGGCAAATCAGGCTTGTCGGCAGTCAACTATTTACACGCGCTTGGCTACCCCGTAGCTGTCACCGATGCCGGTCTGCCCAAACTTGCCGAGCATTTGCCAACCGATATAGTGACCAAGTTTGGCGCATTAGATGGCGAGCTGTTGGCAGTGGCAGATCGCATTATTATCAGTCCTGGTATCGACCCTTATTTGCCGGTGTTTGATGGCGCACGTGCGAAAAAAATCGCGATTGTCAGTGATATTCAATTGTTCCATGAAGTAGCTAAACAGCGAGATATTCCGATTATTGCGATTACCGGCTCTAATGCCAAAAGCACCGTCACCACCCTAGTTGGCGAGATGGTCAAAAATGCGGGGTTAAAAGTCGGTGTCGGTGGTAACTTGGGAACGCCCGCGCTTGATTTGCTACTTGAGCCCATACAGATGGCGGTGCTTGAGTTATCCAGCTTTCAACTACAGACCACCACCAATTTGGCCGCTAAAGTAGCCACTGTGCTTAACATGTCGCCTGACCATCTAGATCGCCATGGCAATATGCTTGGCTATCACCAAGCCAAACACCGAATCTTCCAAGGCGTGCAATCCATTGTGGTCAACCGCGAGGACTTGCTTAGTCGCCCGTTGGTAGCCGATGATATGCCCACCCTTACCTTTGGTAGTAACGCACCGGATATGAATCAGTACGGATTGATAAAAGATAGCGATGGTGAAATCTGGTTAGCCCGGGGTCGTGAGCGGTTGCTCAATGAAAAAGACGTGCCGATCAAAGGTGAACATAATTTGGTGAATGCGCTGTCAGCCTTAGCAATTGGCGAGTTGGCGGGTCTGCCGTTAGAGAGTATGTTGACAACATTAAAAAACTTTGTCGGGCTGCCACATCGCTGTGAATTTATCACAACTACTCATCAGCTTGATTGTTTTGACGACTCTAAAGGCACTAACATTGGCTCGACCATCGCGGCAATTTTGGGGCTAGGTAAAGTATATGCACCCAAAGGCAAAAAACTTGCAGTGATTTTGGGCGGGCAAGGTAAAGGTCAAAACTTTGCTGAACTGGCAAAATCCCTGATGGCTTATGCGCAAGTGGTGTACTTTATCGGTGAAGATGCCGATAAAATCGCGGCTGATTTGGCATCAGCCGGTCTAGATACTCAAAATTCTGCAGGGATTGTGTTAACCAAATGCCAAACTATGGAACAAGCGGTCAAGCAAGCTTGGCAAGACCAGTCAACATTCCCCGCTTTAGGCGTATTATTGCTATCACCTGCTTGTGCAAGTTTTGATCAGTTTAGTGGCTATGTGGAACGTGGACAAGTTTTTCAACGCTTAGTCAAACCACAATAATCATTCGCTAGTGTATTTTTAATATTTAGGTTGTGTTATGCCCGCGCCCCATTCGACTTCTTCGTCACTTTCTTCATCCCTCTCAGCTAACATCGCTTCTACTAAGAAAAGCCGGCAGTGGATTCCGCCCATCAATTCGGTGCTATTAACCACGGTGGCAACCATTATGGTATTTAGTCTGTTGATGGTGGCGTCCGCATCAATACCTTTTGCACAAACCAAAAAACTGGGTGATTTTTACTTTTTTTATCACCAACTGGCGTATATGGGAATCGGTGCAGTTCTTGGTTTACTGGTATATTTTATCCCGCTTCGCAAGACGTTTCGCTTAGATTTTATTATGTACGCGCTGTTGGCTTGTCTGTTGCTGATTATTTATACTCTAATCGGTGGGTCAGTGATTAACGGTAGTAAACGTTGGATTGAATTGGGTGGTATCAATTTTCAGCCCTCTGAATTGGCAAAATTGTTGATGATTTTGTACACCTCAGATTATCTGGTGCGCCGATCGGAAGAGATTCGCAATCATTGGAAAGGCTTTTTGCGGCTAACACTGATAGCCATGGGGCTGATTTTATTTATCATGTTGCAGCCTGACTTTGGCTCGGTGGTGATTATTGCAACCTGTATTGCGGCGATGATTTTTGTCGGCGGCTTACCCATGCGCCAGTTTTTTATCATCATGGGTGCCATGTTTTTGGCAGGCACCATGGCGATTATGGGGGCAAGTTACCGACTAAAACGGGTAACCTCGTTTTTAGATCCGTTTGATGACTTAAAAAATAGTGACTATCAGCTAGGTCGCAGTATTGTAGCCTTTGCCCGAGGTGAATGGTTTGGTGTCGGCTATGGGGAAAGTATCCAAAAACTCTCCCATTTACCGGAGGCGCATACCGACTTTTTACTGGCGATTACTGGTGAAGAGTTAGGCTTAGTGGGTGTGTCGTTTTTACTGGTGTTACAAATTATTTTGGTCACCACGGTTATGCGCATTAGCTACCAAGCGCTAGCACGGCACCAAACACGCTTAAGCTATTTTGCGTTTGGGGTTGGGATTTTGTTCTTTGGGCAAATTTTTGTTAATGCCGGCATGACCATGGGGATGCTACCTACCAAAGGGTTGACCATGCCATTTTTTAGCTATGGTGGTTCTTCTATGGTGGTCAATCTGATTATCGTCGGATTGTTGATGCGAATTATCAAAGAAAGCCCAACGATTCCTGCCAATCAATGTCGTTATTATTAACAGGTTGCCAAAAGATTTTGTAAGCTATCGACTTCAATACGCTGTTTGCCTTGTAGCGGCGTATGATCCCATTGGCAAACCGCTTGTTCGAGCATTGTGGTCGGTTTATCCATATCAATCGGCGGCTGTTGCAATAATTGCAGTGCCGTTTTGATAAGTTGGGGTGCAGGGTAGGCGTGAATCGGCTCTGCTAGCGTTTGCTTAGACAGCTTTTGCCCTTGTGCATTCACCAAAATGGGTAAGTGGTAGTAGTATTGGTTAGGGGGAAAATTTAAATAATCCGCGATGACCATTTGCGGTATCGTCAATGGTAATATATCCAGACCCCGCACGATTTGATTGACGCTTTGTTGCGCGTCATCAATTACCACTGCAAGCATATAATTAATCATGCCTTTGCTGGCGGTTGGCGTATTTGAGAAAGACCGCCCAATGCACCGCCTTCTGACCACAATATCACCCTGTTCTCGTTGCGGATTGCCTGAAATTACCCCTTGCAGCTGATCGAAAAAAAGCATTGGGTTATTTGGCATCACTAAGCGAATGGCATGATCGCGCGATAGCCGCTTATGGACACAGATTCTAGGATAAGGGTATTGGGTATTGGGGTGGGCGAGTTGATAAGTTTGCAGGGATTTACGACTGCAATCACAGCCATAACTTACTGCTTTTAGTTGCTCATCCAATAGCGCGTGATACGTATCTAGGTGTTGCGACTGGTAACGAACGTTACCATCCCAGTGCAAGCCTAATCGATCCAAATCTGCTAAAATCAAATCGCTAAATTTTGGATGACAGCGCTCAGTATCAGTATCTTCAATGCGTACTAGCCACTTGCCTTGCGCTTGCTTAGCGATACAGTAACTGGCAATCGCAGTCACCAGTGACCCCAAATGCAAAGCTCCCGTCGGAGAGGGAGCAAAGCGACCAATAACAGGAGGCGTTGATAAATTAAGCATGACCCCATGCTTGTTTTTCTTTAATCTCTGATAAGGTTTTGCAATCGATACATTGGGTTGCCGTTGGACGGGCTTCTAAACGACGCACACCAATCTCCACACCGCAAGTCTCACAAAAACCGTAGTCGCCACTGTCAATCTCGGCAATCGATTTATCAATCTTGCGAATCAGTTTACGCTCACGGTCACGCGTGCGCAGTGCCAACGCAAACTCTTCTTCTTGGGTAGCGCGGTCATTAATATCAGGCATCGCTGTTGATTCATCTTGAATATAAGATTTGGTCGATTCAGCTTCGCTAATTAACTGCTCTTTCCAATCTAATAAAATTTTTCTAAAATGCGCAAGTTGTGCGTCATTCATATATTCTTCTTCAGCCGCTGGCTGATATGGGGTAAAGCTTAATTCACGTTCATTTTGGGCAGATGCCATAGCTAATTCCTTTAAAAACCGATAGTGATACAATTTTAAGTTTACAATTTCATTACGAGTTCAGCACTTAAGCCAATGACATCGCGTTATTAACGCTTTAAACACTGTAATTCGCCAGTATATGAAATCAAACTAAAATAAACGCTAAAACCTTAATAAACAAGCTAACCAAACTTTCACGACATTAAGTTTATGAACATAAGTTCAACAACCATGAAAAATTAGTCAGATAGTATCTGTTCTTTTGATACCAGTTGCAAGTAACCCATTGTTATATAAATTTATCCAACGTAAACCAGGCGCAATTTCGTCAATGGTATAATCTTTACACAAGGGTTTAAACTGTAGGCTAGTTGATGGGCAGCCAAACACAGATATCCCATAAGTAATCTTATGCATTTCTTGGTGAATATGACCGACAAATATAGCTTTAATGCGGTCTAGATACGGCATTACCACTTCCCAAAAACGGTCCGCATTGATTAGGGTGTACTCATCAAGCCATGTTGAATCGATTAATACCATCGGATGATGACAAAAAATTGCACAAGGACGATTGGCGTTCGCTAACTGTTGCGCCAGCCACAGCAATGACTGCTCGTCAATTTTGCCATGACTGTGTCCCTCACAAGAGGAGTCTAATAACAGTAAGTCCCAATAATCGGTGGCAATACTATAGCAGTTTTGCAGGCGAGTATCTGCTTTGACAGGCAAGTGACGGCGCTGGGCAAAAGGTAGATGATGATCAAGCTCTAGGGTCACATCATGATTGCCTGGGATGGCTATAAACGGAATGTTGACGTCGTCTAAGATTGCAAATAAACGGTCATAATTTTGCGGGGTAGGTTCATGGCATAAATCCCCCGTCAGTACCAACAAATCAACATCATCGCGCTGTTGTTTGACCAAGGATAATACCGACTCAAATGTATCTGCGGTATTAACGCCATTCATTAACTTATTAGGGTCATTAAAAAGATGCAGATCACTTAATTCAATAATTGAAAAATAATCAGCATGGTGTTGTGATATCGAACTTGGCAGTAACGTCACTCAGTTATCCTTAGAATAATGACGGTAATCGTGGCAGTACAACTTTATCAAACAACGGTTAATTGACTTAAGTCAATCAAATAAGGCATGTTTTATATCACAAATGCTCATAATTGACAAACACAATAGCAAAATAATTGTTTGCAGAGTCTCATTCTAAGCATTCGATAAAAAAAGGTGACTATTGGCAGCGCTGACAAACACCTGAAAGCTCAATAATGCTTGACTGAGTGGCAAAATTGGTCGATTGCTCAACCTCAGTTAGCATGGTCTGGATAGATGGGTGGCTAAACTCTTGCACCTCGCCACAGCATCGACAGACCAAAAAAGCGGCAACATGGCGATCGGTGGGCTGAGAACAAGCAAAAAATGCCTTACTGGAATTTAATTGATGAACCAAACCATGCCTGAGCAAAAACTCCAAACTACGATATACAGTTGGCGGTGCGACGACTTTTTCGCTCGCTGATTGTAGCAAATCCAATAATTCATACGCCCCAATAGGCTGCGCGGCAAGTAAAATCAAACGATACACTTGCTCTCGCAATGCCGTAAAACGTAAACCTTGCGCTTGGCAATCTTGTTTTATCTGAGCAATCTGAGCTTCAACCTGCTCAGGCGTCATTTGTGGCATAGACATAGATAGGTGGCGACAATTTGCGTCATAACTATTGGCTGATTGAATAGAACTTCCAGTTGATTGAATAGAACGTTGGGTCATATCACATAAAATCATCAATAACTATCAAATTACTTTAGCATGAAAACCGCATAATTTGTCTGAGAAATTAGCAGTTCGGCTATAAAACTACCCGACAATATAACAAGTCTAACAACACACTACCCATAATGACTGGCGATTAACGTCAGCGTAGATAAAACAACCTTTAGCCAAATTTTTAATCAAGATTCTGCTATACTAATTTCATCATTCCTGCCCACAATCAGCTAGCCCTTATTTTGCTATGTCAAAACCTGCCAAGCCATTTGACCCACAGTCTATCCAACAATCCATCAACAAGCAGTCGTGGCTGATACTTGGACTGGTTGCTATCGGTGTTGCGTTGGATGTTTGGCAAGGCAATAGCCAGTATGTGGTGAGTAAAAATCTGCTAGCAGGTAGTGTGCTAGGGTGGGTGAGTCAAATCATCTTTGCTAAAATTTCCCTGAGCAAATCGGGCTATCAGCAGCGTCGTCAAATTGTTCATCTTTTTTACCAAGCGCATATGGCAAAATGGGTGTTGACCATTGTTGGGTTTGCACTGATTTTTCTGCTGTTAAAACCGCTAAACGCCATTGCGGTATTCGCAGGATACTTAATTTTGCAAATGAGCTACCTCATTATCACTTACCGAAATCCTTGGTGAAAAAAGGCTATTTACAATTATTTGGTAATAAAAGAAATAACCTAAACTAAATCACAAATAAATCCATTTAATCCTTTACAAAAAGGTAACAGTTGAATTAATATAGTGAAAATTTTTTAAAGGTGCGATTGCTCAGCGCTAGTTGGCTAAAAAGAATTAGTTTTCAAGCAATTGCATATATGTTTTACTGATGACCCACTTATTTGAGTCAAGCAAAACACAGTAGGTCGATAGCCTATATTATTACGTTGATAAACAATTCGTTTATTCACGGTTCATCACCTTAGTTAAGCAGATTGCTTAAACGCCTCGATGTGCCTTTGACGTCATGTTTGCACTTCTCATTGAGTATCATCAGCTCAGTTAGATACGATTATAGTGTTAAGTTACAAATTTTTGTGATTAGACAAAATATCTGACGCTAACTCCCTCTATTATCGGCTCAATATAAAAAAGAAGTTAAGATTATGGCAGAAGCAAACGCAGAAATTACTTCAAATGAGTATATCAATCACCACTTGACAAACTGGACTTTCGGTAATCACCCAACAGAAGGTTGGATAGTTGCCGAAACCAAACAGCAAGCTTCTGAAATGGGTTTCAATGCGATTCATTTAGACTCAATGCTGTGGTCGATTGGTTTAGGGGTTCTTTTTTGTGCCATTTTTTATATGGTGGCAAAAAGAGCGACCTCGGGTGTACCCGGCAAAATGCAAGCTTTTATTGAAATGATTGTGGAGTTTGTTGATAGTAACGTTCGTGATACTTATCATGGCACATCAAAGGTTATTGCGCCATTAGCACTGACAATTTTTGTGTGGATTTTCTTGATGAACTTCATGGATCTTCTGCCAGTTGATTATTTGCCTGTCATTGCACAAAAAATTGGTGGTCTGCTAGGACATAACCCACACCATGTTTACATGAAAGTCGTACCAAGTACTGACCCAAATGTGACGCTTGGTATGTCGTTCTCAGTATTTGCACTGATCATTTTTTATAGTATTAAAGAAAAAGGTTTTGGCGGTTTTATTGGTGAATTAACCCTTCATCCATTTAGCGCAAAAAACCCAATCGCTAAAATCTTATTGATTCCAGTGAACTTTATCCTAGAGTTTGTAACTCTAATCGCAAAACCTATCTCACTTGGCTTACGACTTTTTGGTAACATGTATGCAGGTGAATTAATTTTTGTGTTAATCGCCCTTATGCCATTTTGGATTCAATGGGTGTTATCAGTACCGTGGGCAATCTTCCACATTTTAGTAATCACTTTGCAAGCGTTCGTTTTCATGATGCTAACCATTGTCTATCTTAGCCTTGCATCACAAACTGAACATTAATTTCAAAACAGTAATGAGGATACATCAATGACTCTAGAAGGTATGACCGTTCTTGCCGTTGCTTTGCTAATCGGTTTAGGTGCACTAGGCACAGGTATTGGCTTTGCAATCTTAGGTGGCAAATTCTTAGAGGGCGTCGCTCGTCAACCAGAACTAGGTTCACAATTGCAAACTCGTATGTTCATCGTGGCAGGTCTTCTTGACGCCGTACCGATGATCGGTGTTGGTATTGCAATGTTATTGTTATTCGCAAATCCTTTAGCAGGTTAATAGGTACACTATCAGTACAATGTCCACATCATCTTATGTGGACAAGGATTGAAGAAACTTAATTAACGAGGGATTCTAAGTGAATATCAATGCAACCCTAATTGGACAATCGATTGCATTCGCCATCTTCGTGATGTTTTGCATGAAGTTTGTGTGGCCGCCTTTGGTTGCTGCTATTTCGGATCGCCAACGTAAAATCGCAGATGGCCTAAATGCTGCCGAAAAAGCCAAAGCAGACTTAGCAACTGCATCACAAGCTGCAGAGCAAGAGCTTATTGCAGCAAAAGCAAAAGCCGCTTCACTCATTGACCAAGCGAACAAAAGCGCCAATCAAATGATTGAAGATGCCAGAGTGCAAGCACAAGTGGAAGGCGAACGTATTCGTCAACAAGCGCGTGAAGCAATTGATCAAGAAATTAATAAAGCCCGTGAAGGTTTACGCGCGCAGGTTGCAGAACTTGCCGTACTCGGTGCCGAAAAAATCTTACAAGAAAAGGTCAATCCAGAAACTCATGCCAATATGTTAAACCAATTGGCAGCCAAGTTATAAGTAGCAACCGTACAGTGAGGATATGATGGCTGATTTATCAACCTTAGCAAGACCCTATGCAAAAGCAGCATTTGATTATGCTAAAGAGCATCACGCTGTCAATGAGTGGCAAGATTACTTAAACGTGATGAATGCCATCGTTAGTGATAAAGCATTTGCCGATTATATCAATAATCCAGCAGTTGCTGCACAAGCTAAAGTCGCTACTTTAAAAGACCTTTATAACCAAAGTTCACCTGAAGATAGCAATACCGTGTTTAAAACTTTAAGCACCGCTATTGAGGGTGGGGCACAAGCAGATTCCAATGCTTTTGTTAATTTTTTGACGCAACTTGCAGAGCAAGATCGTTTGGCATTATTACCCAGTATCAATGAGCGTTTTGGTTTATTAAAAGCCGCTGATGCAAAAGAAGTTCATGCATATGTCACGTCGGCATATCCATTAACGCAAGTGCAAGAGCAACTCATTGAACACCGACTTGCTACCTCCCTAGGCGCGAAGGTCGTACTACATGTCAATGTAGACCCTGCCCTAATTGCAGGTGTGACGATTAAGGTCGGTGACAAAGTAATCGATGACTCTGTACGTGGCAAATTAAAACAGTTAAAAACACAGCTGACGGCATAAATTTCAACAAAATTGATTCTAGTCAGTAAAAATTAAGGAACAGTGCAATGCAACAATTGAATCCAGCGGAAATCAGTAATCTGATTAAGCAGCGAATTCAAGACCTGACTGCGGGTGCCACAGCAAAGAACGAAGGCACTATTGTCATGGTATCTGACGGTATCGTACAGATTCATGGTCTTGAAGATGCCATGTACGGCGAAATGATTGAGTTTGAAGGTGGCGTATATGGTATGGCGCTAAACCTTGAACAAGACTCAGTCGGCGCGGTTGTTCTAGGTGAATACTTGAATCTCCAAGAAGGACAAAAAGCTTACTGTACTGGTCGTATTTTAGAAGTACCAGTTGGACCCGAGCTTTTAGGTCGTGTGGTAGATGCACTGGGTAATCCTATCGATGGTAAAGGCCCAATTAACGCCAAATTAACGGATAAAGTTGAAAAAATCGCCCCAGGCGTTATCGACCGTCAATCAGTTGATGAGCCAGTAATGACAGGTTATAAAGCTGTTGATACCATGATTCCAATCGGACGTGGTCAACGTGAGCTTATTATTGGTGACCGCCAAACTGGTAAAACAGCCATGGCAATCGATGCGATCATCGCGCAAAAACACTCGGGCATTAAATGTGTATACGTAGCCGTTGGTCAAAAACGTTCAACAATCGCAAACGTGGTACGTAAACTAGAAGAAACGGGCGCATTAGCTTATACAACGGTTGTGGTTGCATCTGCTTCTGAACCTGCAGCGCTGCAGTACATCGCGCCATACTCTGGTTGTACTATGGGTGAATACTTCCGGGACCGCGGTGAAGATGCACTTATCATTTATGATGATTTATCAAAACAAGCCGTAGCCTATCGTCAAATTTCATTGCTTTTACGTCGTCCACCAGGACGTGAAGCTTACCCAGGTGACGTATTCTACCTTCACTCACGTCTATTAGAGCGCGCTTCACGTGTAAGCGCTGAGTATGTAGAAAAATTCACCAACGGTGCGGTAACAGGTAAAACAGGTTCGTTAACTGCCTTACCAATTATCGAAACCCAAGCAGGTGACGTATCAGCATTCGTACCAACCAACGTGATTTCAATCACCGACGGTCAGATATTCCTAGAGTCAAGCTTGTTTAACTCAGGTATCCGTCCAGCGGTGAATGCGGGTATTTCAGTTTCTCGTGTGGGTGGTGCAGCGCAAACTAAAATCATCAAAAAATTGTCAGGTGGTATCCGTACCGCATTGGCACAGTATCGTGAATTGGCAGCTTTTGCACAGTTTGCTTCTGACTTAGATGACGCGACCCGTAAACAGCTTGACCATGGTCAACGTGTGACTGAATTGATGAAACAAAATCAATACGCACCAATGAGCATCGCTGAACAAGCTGCGGTAATTTATGCTTCTAACGAAGGTTATCTAGCTGATGTCCCAGTGAACAAAGTGGGTGCATTTGAAGCAGGTTTGTTACGTTACCTACGTGACCAACATGGTGATTTTATGGCAGACATTGATAACACTGCCAACTATAATGATGATATCGCAAACCAATTCAAATCAGCGATTGAAAACTATAAGCAAAATCATTCATTCTAAGATTTACTGAAATTTTAGAACTGCATTGTCATAGAACAAATGAACAAAGGGGTTATGATTACTTTGTTCATTTTTCCAAATTTCGTCCATGTTACATCAATGGGCGTGGACTGAAACTAAACATGGCTGTATGGATTATTTATGGCAAGTTTAAAAGAAATTCGAGCAAAAGTTGCTAGTATTAAAAGTACCCAGAAAATTACTCGCGCCATGCAAATGGTTGCAGCGAGTAAGATGCGACGTGCCCAAGAACGTATGCAACTAGGTCGTCCTTATGCTGATAGCATGCGTCGAGTGGTTTCTCATCTAGTTAAAGCTTCACCAGACTACAAACATCCTTACCTAGTACCTCGTCCGGTTAATCGTGTTGGCTATATTGTAGTCAGTTCTGACCGTGGTCTTGCAGGTGGTTTGAATATCAACTTATTCAAAAGATTGATGCAGCACGTTAAACAACAAAAGAGCCAAGCGGTTGAAACGCGTTTTGCGGTGATTGGTCAAAAAGGCGTGAGCTTCTTTAAAACATTCGGTGGTACGGTGATTGCTGCGGAAACTCACTATGGTGATAACCCAAGCTTTGAGCAACTTAGTGTGCCAGTTCAAGTAATGCTTGATGCGTATAATCGTGGCGAAATTGATGAGATTTACCTGGTATATAACGAATTCGTTAATGCCATGACCCAAAATCCTAGTGTGCAACGCTTAGTACCGATTGCGGCTGAGTCTTTGGTTGATGAAACGATGGCAAATCGTGAACACAGCTGGGACTATATCTATGAGCCAACTACCAAAGAGCTGCTTGATGGTTTAATGGGACGTTATGTTGAATCAATCGTCTATCAAGGCGTGGTAGAAAATATTGCTTCTGAACAGTCTGCACGTATGGTTGCTATGAAAGCAGCAACGGATAACGCAGGTAACTTAATTAACGAATTACAATTGGTTTACAACAAGCTGCGTCAAGCGGCGATTACCCGAGAAATTTCGGAAATCGTTGGCGGTGCTGCTGCTGTTTCATAATTGACCTACATTCAAGGAGAGCGTAATGAGTAGCGGTCGTATTGTACAGATTATTGGCGCGGTTATTGACGTTGAATTTGACCGTCAAAGCGTACCAAGAATTTATGATGCCTTAAAAGTTGAAGGCACAGAAACTACATTAGAAGTACAACAACAATTGGGTGATGGTATCGTACGTACTATCGCCATGGGTTCTACTGAAGGTCTAAAACGTGGTCTACCAGTTAGTAATACTGGCGCACCAATCTCTGTACCTGTGGGTAAAGGCACCCTAGGTCGTATCATGGATGTTTTAGGACGCCCAATCGACGAAGCAGGTCCGGTAGAGCATAGCAACACTTGGGCGATTCACCGTGAAGCGCCAAGCTATGATGAACAATCGAATTCTACTGAGCTTTTAGAAACGGGTATTAAAGTAATTGACTTACTATGCCCATTTGCTAAAGGTGGTAAAGTCGGTCTGTTCGGTGGTGCGGGTGTTGGTAAAACCGTTAACATGATGGAACTTATCAACAACATCGCAAAAGCACACTCAGGTTTATCGGTATTTGCTGGTGTAGGTGAGCGTACCCGTGAAGGTAATGACTTCTACCACGAGATGAAAGACTCAAACGTACTTGATAAAGTGGCAATGGTGTATGGTCAGATGAATGAGCCACCAGGAAACCGTTTACGTGTTGCCTTGACAGGTTTGACCATGGCAGAATACTTCCGTGACGAAAAAGATGAAAACGGTAAAGGTCGTGACGTATTATTGTTCGTTGACAATATTTATCGTTACACGCTAGCGGGTACTGAAGTATCAGCATTATTAGGTCGTATGCCATCTGCGGTAGGGTATCAGCCAACGCTTGCAGAAGAGATGGGTGTATTACAAGAACGTATTACTTCAACCCAATCAGGTTCTATCACCTCGGTTCAAGCGGTATACGTTCCTGCGGATGACTTGACTGACCCATCACCCGCGACAACCTTTGCTCACTTAGACGCAACAGTTGTATTGAGCCGTGATATTGCCTCACAAGGTATTTACCCAGCGGTTGACCCACTAGACTCAACGTCACGTCAGTTAGACCCACTGGTCATTGGTGAAGAGCACTATGCTGTTGCTCGTGGCGTTCAAGAAGTATTACAACGCTTTAAAGAGTTGAAAGACATTATTGCGATTTTGGGTATGGACGAATTATCAGAAGATGATAAATTAGTAGTGTACCGTGCACGTAAAATCCAACGTTTCTTGTCACAACCTTTCCACGTTGCAGAGGTATTCACCGGCTCACCAGGTAAATACGTACCAATCCGTGAAACCATTCAAAGTTTTAAAGCAATCTTGAATGGTGAGTATGATGACTTGCCAGAACAAGCATTCTACATGAAAGGTGGTATTGAAGAAGTGGTTGCTGCAGCAGAAAAACTACGCGGCTAATTTCTCAATCAAACCCTGTTAATTTAAACTATATTAACAGGGTTTTATCAACCTAATTTTGCGATACCATAGGAGAGAACTGTGGCAACTTTACAATGTAATGTCGTCAGTGCGAAAGAAACTATCTACTCTGGTGAGATTAGCATGTTAATTGCTACTGGTGTAGAAGGTGAAGTCGGTATTTTGCCAGGACATATTCCTTTTATTACGCTATTAAAACCAGGTACTATGCAGATCAAAACCAGCAATGGTAATGATGAAATGGTGTATGTGTCAGGTGGTGTTTTAGAAGTACAACCGCATTTAGTGACGGTATTGGCAGATACGGCAGTACGTGCAAATGACTTAGATGAAGCCAAGATTTTGGAAGCACGTCGTCATGCAGAACAAACCTTGCAAAATCAAAAAGCAGATATTGACACTTCTGCGGCTTTGGCAGCATTAGCAGAATCTTTGGCACAATTGCAAACCTTACAAAAATTCAAAAACCGTGCCTAATTTTGATGCGAACGTGTTTAAAGACAGTGGCTATGACCACTGTTTTTTTATGGGTGGTTAAAGATATAAGTGCTTAAAACAAGAGTGCTTAAAAATCTGCTAATTATCTTTTAAACCAAAGCTAGCAAGAAAATTTTATCAGTTATTAAATAGACAACCTTATATGGTATGTTTTTAAAGCTTGTTATATGTGGTATTTATACTTTTTTTATGTTTAGTTACGTTTTAACAATATTAAATTGGCTATTTTTTCGCTAAATTAATTCAATTATATTGTAGTAGTACAGGTAATACGTAAACTTTCATTACCTATTGCTGATAGATAAATAAAGATATATTCTGATATAAGTATTAAGAGTATGTATAAAATTTTTTGGAGGAAATTATGTCAGAAGAAGAGTTGATACCCCGCGTATTGATTGTAGAGGATGATGAGCGTCTTGCCACCTTGACCCAAGATTATTTGCGTAAAAATGGTTTAGATGTGGCAATTGAAACTGATGGTAACCGTGCCATTCGTCGTATTGTGGCTGAGCAGCCTGACATGGTGGTGCTTGATGTGATGTTGCCAGGTAGTGACGGTTTGACGGTATGCCGTGAAGTGCGTCCTCATTTTCATAACCCTATCTTAATGTTAACCGCGCGTACCGAAGATATGGACCAAGTATTAGGTCTAGAAATGGGTGCGGATGACTATGTGGCAAAACCGGTTCAACCGCGTGTGTTATTAGCACGTATTCGTGCGCTATTGCGCCGCTCTGATACCGCGCCAACCGATGAAGTGCCGCAGCGTCTTGAATTTGGCGATTTGGTTATTGATAACGGCGGTCGTTCGGTTACTTTGAATGATGAGCTTGTTGACTTTACCAGTGCGGAATATGATTTGCTGTGGTTATTAGCATCCAATGCGGGTCGTATCTTATCGCGTGAAGATATTTTTGAACGTCTGCGTGGTATCGAGTATGATGGTCAAGACCGCTCGATTGATGTACGTATTTCTCGTATCCGTCCAAAAATTGGTGATGATCCAGAAAACCCAAAACGTATCAAAACCGTTCGCAGTAAAGGCTATCTGTTTGTCAAAGAAAACTAACATAGTATTGATAAACACAGTATCGATAAAAAAGTCAGCATCAAGCTGGCTTTTTTATTGCTGTTTATTTTGCTACCTAGTAATTGGTAGATTTAGCACAACAATTTGCTACGTTACTAGACAATCGCTTCATGAATTTTACATTGTAATATTAATTTTGCTAGGTAATAATACGGCTATTATCTTTCGACCTTAACCCTAGATTTTTATGCCACTATTATCGTCCTTAAACCAATCCATCTTTCTGCGGATTTATGCAGGTCTGTTACTTATCTGTTTGTTGGTTGCGTTGTTTGCGCAACTGCTTATCACCACTATTAATGCAGAGCGCGTACAGACTTATCGCGAGGATATGGCATCAGCGGCATTTTATCTCATTGACTCAGGATTGTCGCGCCAAGTAACGGCGCAAGAGCGTAATTTTTGGCTCTCTGATGTCAGTACTTTATTTGATACTAAGTTTGAAATCGAACCGACCTCAAAAGCGGATTTTAAAACCAGCGAAATTAATCGACTCAACAAACAACAAGCCGTAGTACGTTTTAATGGCGATACCAATACCGCAGAGATTTATCATAAAGTATCGGGTGAGAACAACGTCTTGCATGTCAGCGTCAATAAACTCAATGAGCAACAAATTAAAGGGATAGGCGTGTTGCTACTCGATGATTTGTCTTACTATCGCACCTTGGCAGAAAAACAGCAACGCTTGCAACAAATTCAAAAATTTTTCCCTTTTAAGCTCACTTTGCAATCTATTAATAAATTGCAGCTTGATACCGACCAAAAAGCGCGCCTGTATCGCAAAGATATCGTGATTATGTTCCGTGACAATACCAGTGTAGAGAATTCATCGATTAGGGTATTAGCACCGACTGAAATCCAAGATACCGTGGTGGATTTGGGACCTATTCCGCTATTTAACTGGTTTCCGCTTAATCTGATTATTAGTATCACGCTCATTAGTATGTTCTTGATTAGTTTAGGGGTGTATGCGCTAATTTTCCCATTAGAGCGTAAATTGCAGCTCATTCAAAGTGGTATCACTAAAGTGCGCGAAGGTAAGCTCAATACCAAAGTAAAAGTCGTGGGCGAAGATGAAATTGCCCATCTAGCCGCAACCTTTAATAGTATGACTGAGCACATCCGCCGTTTGATTGAATCACAGCGCGAGTTGACCCGTGCCGTATCTCATGAGCTGCGCACCCCAGTAGCACGTATTCGCTTTGCCGTGGATATGCTAGCTGATACGGATGATTATGAAGATCGGATGAGTCAGCGTGATTATATCGATCAGGATATTGAATCGCTCAATGGCTTAATTGATGAAATTTTGACCTATGCCAAGCTTGAGGAAGGCTCACCTAAAATGGACTGGGAAGATGTCGATTTGCAAGAACTCGTTTCGCAGATTGTCCGTGAGACCAATGCGCTTGGTAAATCTATCACCGTCAAAGTAGGCAACATGCAAAAAGGTGCGTTTGCACAAGCCGATAGACGCTATTTACACCGCGTGTTGCAAAACTTGGCAGGTAATGCCACCCGGTATGCCGAAAGCACTATTATCATCTCAGCAGGCTTAGAAAAAAATGAAGCCTTTATCAGTGTGGAAGATGATGGACAGGGTATTCCAGAAAAAGACCGTGAAAAAGTCTTTATCCCATTTGCGCGTTTGGATGATAGTCGTACCCGTGCCTCGGGTGGTTATGGTCTCGGCTTATCAATCGTGTCTCGAATTGCGTTTTGGTTTAATGGTCGCATGTCAGTAGATGAAAGCCCTACCTTGGGTGGGGCGCGATTTATCATGAAGTGGCCGAAAAGCCAGCTAGCTTCAAGTATTGAAGCCGATGAAATTACCCAAAAAAGTAGCGAGAAAAAATATACGCAAGCGCAAGGGTCATAAGCTCGTTACCAGTGACACTTGCAAATTAGCTCAGACTGGGCTAAATTTTAGTGAGTTATGCAATGGTTTAGCAAAATTTGCGCACATCAATTAACCGATGAGCGAAATCATCACAAGCGAGGATGGCATGCGTTACCTGTTTTTAGCCTTAGTGGTACTCAACATGGCGGTTTTTGGTTATTATAGTTTTTTGCGCAAACCTACTGAAAGCCAGTCCGTCTCGCAGGCGCGCGCAGCATTGATTCATCCTGTCACAGCCACCGATGTGTCAAGTGAACTACCCCCCATGATTGGTACTAAAAAGTAAAAATGGCTACCCAAACCAAAGTTATCAAAACCGAAGCTATCAACACCAAAGTTACTAAAGAATCATGATTAGCCTAACCTATTAAGCAACCAATTAGTCTTTTGTCATCTTTATTCTATAATCGGAATATTCACCACCACTACTAAACCGCCGCCATTGGGCTGATTACGAGCGATGACGCTACCATTGTGCAGGTGAGTAATGCGGCTTACAATCGCAAGCCCAAGTCCACTCCCTTGCGTGGTACGTGCCGTTTCGCCCCGCTCAAACGGCTGCATAATCCGCTCAAGCTGATCTTCGGCAACGCCTTGCCCTTCATCGCTAACTTTAATGGTTAAGTATTTTTGTCTAGAGGTTATCTCTGGCGTTAGATTTTCATCGGTGACCACTTGCTCGGTAGGCTGTAGAGCATTATCAATGCTAATCTCAATATGAATGGGCGGCTGACCATAGCGACAAGCATTATTGACCAAATTAACAATGAGACGTTTAATGGATAAAGGTCGCAATGGCACACTGGGCAGATCTTCTTGGATATCGATAATAAATGGGGTAGGGGCAAATTGCACCACAATCTCGTTAATGATGGGACGCATATTGGTCAATCGTACCGCTTCATCTGAGCCATCTTTCATAAATGAAATAAACTGCTCCAAAATCGCGTCCATGTCCTCAATATCATACACTAGCCCTTCACGCAAAAACTCATCGGGTAGCATCTCGGCTGTGAGTCGCATCCGCGTCAGTGGCGTGCGCAAATCATGGGAAATACCAGCGAGCATAATATTGCGTTCTTTTTGGGTTTGGGTCAGGTTATGAAACAGTCGGTTAAATGCCAAATTCACCTGACGAATCTCTGTTGAGCCTTCATTGGTCGCCAAATTGTTGGCGTGCCCAAGGGTGATGTAATCAATCGCCACTTTTTGTAGGCGTTTGAGCGGGCGATTTAATTGTCTGACCAAAAACAAAATGGTCAGCAACGTGGCAAGCGGAATCCCCAATAAGAAAAAATAAATCGACGTTGGGCTATATTTGGCATAAAACTTGACAGGCTCTTGCAGCCAAACATCCGGATGCGCGCTGTCTTGAATATACAAAATCGGTACGGGTTTGAATTTAAAATTGACCGATACAGGACGCTGCATCACGGTTTCCATCTGTGTTGCCATCTGCTGGGTAAAATAATCTACCAAGGTTTTTTCTTGAAAAGAGGGTATCTGTTGTGGGTCAGTAATCACGTTAATATGTGAGGCGTCAATAATCCAATTTTTAAGCTCGGGATTGTTTTTAAAATCTTTATCCGCTTTATCAATCATCAACAGCTGATGGGCAAGATAAGTCGCATGGTTTTGTAGCTCTGGTAAATACAGACTGCGCCAAAAAAACCACAGCGACAACGCCACGCTCACCAGTACCATCAACATCACCATCAAGGTGGTTTGCCAAGTGTGGCTATAGCCTTTAAGTTTGGGTAAATGCGGTTTCATGCTGGGGTATCCTGATGGTGGGTTTACAGCTTAGCCAAAACGGGCAACGGCACTGGCATCCTGTTATAATACGCAGATAGCTTGGCAAAATTAAAGGGGCAATCATGCAGTTTTCAAAGTTTGGTGAAAAGTTTACCAAAAACAGCGGTATTTTGCAGTTAATGGATGATTTGGGCAACGCGCTTAACAGTGAGCAACCGATTAATATGCTCGGCGGTGGCAATCCAGCACGTATTGATAAAGTTAACCAAACCTATTGGTCGGTGTTTAAAACCTTAGCTAAAGGTGATATGGGCTCAATGGCCATCGAAAATATCGGAAACTATTCAACGCCGCAGGGCGATGCCAAGTTTATTGCCGCATTGGTAGATTTTTTTAATCGCCATTATGATTGGGGACTTACCACAGACAATATCGCCCTGACCAATGGCTCACAAAACGCATTTTTTTATTTATTTAACTTGTTTGGTGGGCAGTTTGACGATCAAGCACAAGGCGGCATTGATAAAAAAATTCTATTACCACTTGCTCCAGAATATGTGGGTTATGCCGATGCCCATGTGGATGGGCAGCATTTTATCGCAGTGCCACCCAGCATCGAATTTGTGCAACATCAAGGTGAAGACGGCTTTTTTAAATACCGAGTCGATTTTGACACGCTAGAAAATTTGGCTGAATTGCACAACGGCGAAATCGGGGCAATTTGCTGCTCACGCCCGACCAACCCAACAGGCAACGTGCTGACCGATGACGAAATGGCACGCCTTGAAGCGATTGCCAAGCGCTTTGATATCCCCCTGATTATCGACAATGCGTATGGGATGCCGTTTCCCAATATCATCTATAGCCAAGCCACACTCAATTGGAATGAGCAAATTATTTTGTGCTTTAGCCTATCAAAAATCGGTTTGCCTGGGGTGCGTACAGGGATTGTGGTCGCCAATCCGCAGGTGGTCAAAGCGATTAGCAGCCTAAACGCCATTGTTAATCTAGCGCCGACCCGTTTTGGCGCGGCGATTGCGACGCCACTACTACAAGATGACCGGCTAAAAGATTTGTCAGACAATCATATTCGTCCGTTTTATCAAGGACAAGCCAAATTAGCGGTGCAGCTGCTAAAACAAGAACTGGGCGACTTGCCAAGCCCCTATAACAATGCGATGAAAATCCACAAGCCTGAAGGCGCGATTTTCCTGTGGGTATGGTTTAAAGATTTGCCGATAACCACGGTTGAGTTGTATGAGCGATTAAAAGCCAAAGGCACATTGATTATCCCTAGCGAGCATTTCTTTGTTGGCGTGGATACTGAAAACTTTAAACACGCCCATGAGTGTATCCGCCTAAGCATCGCCCAAGATGATGACACGCTGAAAAAAGGGATTGCTACGATTGGGGAAGTGGTGAGGGAAGTTTATAAAGTACAAAATCGATTTAATTGATTGATTTATTAAGTTATATTAGTTTATCAATTTCATAAAATTTAATGATGTGAGATCAGAATGCTTAAGGATTTTGAATTAAAAAATTATGGACCAATTAATGAAGTTCATGGAAAAAGACTAGGAAAAATTAATCTAATTCTTGGCAAAAATAGTACAGGTAAGACTTTTTTACTCAAGGCATTATATAGTGTACTTCGTAGCCATGAAGAATCTAACAGAGGTAATTCTAATCAAGATTTTTCTGAAGTTTTAAGTGATAAACTATATTGGACTTTTCAAACTGAAAAAATTGGTGATATCGTCACAAAAGGTGATGGTAAGAAACTGTCAACAACCATTACTTTAGAGGATGAAAGCTCGCTATTTTTCAGTTTTGGCAAAGATACTAGTGTAAAAGTAGCTAATATAGAGAATAATCTTACCAAAAGGGAATCTAATTCTATTTTTTTACCACCTAAAGAAGTTTTGTCATTGATAGATGTAATTTACAAATCTGCTGTTATTGATAAACTTTTTGGTTTTGATGCTACCTATGTTGATTTAGTTAAAGCACTAAAAATACCAACTCAAAAAGGGCGGAATTTAGATGCTTTTGCAAGCTCTCGTAAGCAACTGGAAAAAATGTTTTCAGGGAAGGTAGAGTTTGATGCTAAAGGTCAAAGTTGGATTTATAAAAAAGGAAATAGTAAGTTTTCCATAATGACAACTGCAGAAGGTATTAAAAAGGTTGCTATTCTTGATACACTTTTGGGAAATAGATATTTAGATAAAGATTCAATCGTATTTATTGATGAGCCTGAATCTGCTTTGCATCCTACTGCTATTGTTGAGTTGCTTGATATTATTTATGTACTGTCTCAAGCAGGGATTCAGTTTTTTTTAGCGACTCATTCTTATTATGTCATTAAAAAGCTATTGTTAATTGCTAATAAAAATCAAATGCATATTCCCACACTAATGGCCAATGAAAATGGTGAATGGGAGCAAACTTGTCTTCTTGAAGATGGATTACCAGAGACTGAAATTATCAATGAGTCTATTCGGTTATTTGAGCAAGAGTTTCAAGGAATTTAAGTTAGAATGATTACAATAAAAGAATCTGGCGTGACATTTGGACATTTTGATGAAAAAGATATTTATAAAATAGAGAATTCCGCAGGACATCAAGGATTGGGTGATGGTTTTAAAATTGTTGAATTTACTTATTTAAGAAGTAATGTATTATTTTTTATTGAAGCAAAGTCATCTATACCAAAACCAGAATCAACTTCAGATTATGAAGCTTTTTGGCAAGAAATTTTAGAGAAATTTGAAAATGCGTTACTATTGGAGTTAATGGGATGTTTGCGAAGGAATCAGCAAGTCTATAATGAATTAGCCGACAATCATAAAAATATTGATTGGGAAACTATAGATATTCATCTTAGACTCGTCATAAAACCTGTTCCAAAAAAACATTTACCACCTATTACCGATAAATTTAGAGCAAGATTTAAGAAAGTGTTAAAACTATGGGCTATAAATCCCAATAATCTTTTCGTAATTAATGAAGAATTAGCAATTCAAGAAAAGCTTGCGATTTAAAAAAGGGATACATGTCCCTTTTTTAAACGTTCCACTCCACAAAATTCTTCAATAGTTGCAACCCTGCGGTATGGCTTTTTTCGGGGTGGAATTGGGTCGCAAACAAATTATCTTTAATCACACTGGCACAAAACTCGATGCCATAATCACAGGTTGCCGCCACAATCGAAGTATCAGACGGCACACAATAAAAACTATGCACAAAATAAAAATGGGTATTATCTTCAATCCCTTGCCATAGCGGATGCGCCAAATCCATATGGGTGATAGTATTCCAGCCCATATGCGGCACTTTAATGCGTTCGTTTTTGTCATCTAGCCAATGATCATCAAAGCGTTTGACGTCACCACCCAGTACCCCTAGACAGTCTACCCCGTCATTTTCTTCTGAGCGCTCAAACAACGCCTGCATCCCGACACAAATCGCCATCACAGGCTTATTAAATACAGCCGTTTTGACAGCATCAGCAATACCTGCTGCCTGCATCTCTGCCATACAGTCGCGCATTGCCCCTACGCCAGGAAAGACAATTTTGTCCGCTGCCGCAATCACCGCCGGGTCACGCGTGATCGACACATCAGCGCCCACTGCCGTCAAGGCTTTACCTGCCGAATGTAAATTACCCATGCCATAATCTAACAATGCAACCTTTGTCATCTGTCATCCTGTTGTCAAAAAAAGCCCAAAACTGCGATTAAACGCTGATATCACTTGGCGCTCATCATCGTCAATTACCAAAGAAGTTTTGAAAAATGCCAAAATAGCCATTATATTAATATCATCACATTGCTGCGCGAATAGCATTATTCGCAAAATTGTAAGGACAATAATAATGGCAGAAAAAAACTATTATGACATTTTAGGCGTCGATAAAAAAGCCAGTGAAGCAGATATTAAAAAAGCCTATCGCAAACTGGTGCGACAATATCACCCTGATATCAACGACTCACCCGATGCCGACGCCAAAATGGGTGAAATCAATAACGCCTATGAAACGCTCAAGGACGCTGAAAAACGCGCCCAATACGACCTGATGCTCGACAACCCTTATATGGGTCAAGGCTTTGGCGGTATGGGGGGCGGCATGGGCGGCGGTCAGGGCTTTAATGCCAATATGAGCCAAGCGGATTTGGATGAAATCCTCCGTCAGTTTGGTGGTGCCGGTGGGTTTGGCGGTCGTCAATCGCAAGGCGGAGGTGCGGGTGGCTTTAGATTTGATGATATTTTCTCGACATTCGGGGGCGGGGCAGGCGGGTTTTCAGACGGATTTGGTGGCAGACAGTCGCAACGCTCGACCAAAGGCGACGATCAGCATGCCGAGTTATCAATTGATTTAAAAGCCACTTATGAAGGCGATACCCGTAAAATCAGCCTAAATTTACCCGTACAAACCGCGACAGGGCTGGATTATCAAACCAAAACCATTGAAGTCAAAATCCCCAAAGGTATTGCCGAAGGGCAACAAATTCGCTTGGTAAAACAAGGCAATCCAAGCCCGTATGGCGGTGATAATGGCGATTTGTACCTAAAAATTAAATTTAATCATTCAGACAATATCCGTGTAGAAGGCAAAGACGTTTTTCAAACGGTAGACGTTGCGCCTTGGGAAGCAGCCATGGGCGGTCAAATCACGGTCAACACGCCTGCTGGCAAGGTCAATGTCAATGTACCAAAAAATAGCCGCACCGGTACCAATCTTCGCCTTAAAGGTAAAGGTATCCCAGCCAAAGAAGCCGGTGATTTGTATTTAAGCTTAAATATCGTGTTGCCAAAAATCGATACAGACGCAGATGTCCAAGCGTTTGAAGCGTTCAAATCGGCATTTGCCTCATTTGCGCCAACGCGCTAATCTATTGATAACTAAGCTGTATTGATAACTAAGCAAAAAAAACAGGCAGTACAATAAAAAAAATGACAAATAGGCAACAAACATAACTATAACTAGACAAAAGGAGTGCAACATGGCTCAAACCACCCATATGGATTTATCGTTACGGTTAACCTTAGATGATTTGATTATGGCGAGTAGTTGGGATAAAAGCTGGGTATTAGCGCTAATGGATGAAGATATTATTTATGCTGAAACGCCTGCTATCGACAGCCAGCCCTATTTTAATAGCGCACAATTGACAACGGTGCGCCTTGCCTCACGCCTACGCCGTGATTTTGATGCTAGTCCGCAAGCGATTGGCTTGATACTATCGCTGCTTGACGAGTTAAGACCGCTTCGGCAGTTACAGCGGCAAATCACGCTCACGCGAATGGTTCATGATGTGGATGACAGCTAGCAAACATCAAGTTAGCCAACATCAATTAGGTGAATTTAATGCTAAAAAAGGGCGGGTTAGCGCGCGCTAACCCGCCCTTTTTATTTGCTACAGCAGACGATTATTGGGCATAACCGTGGTTACGGAGCCAATTTTGTAGAAGTTGAATTTCGGCTTGTTGGGTATCGATTAAGGTATTGGTAAGGCTACGCACTTTGTCATCGTTACCATATTTGGCAACCACTTGTGAGAACGCAATCGCGCCTTTATGATGAATCAGCACGGTTTGGGCAAATGCTTGGTCGGCATTTTTAGTCATGACCGTGTCCACCATTTCTTGCTGCATATCATCGATAATGCTATCGATTTCTTGCTGGGCTGCCACACTATCTGCCATCGGCTGATTAGGGTCCGCGGTGTTTTGAATCAGTTGCATGGCAAGCCAATTCTGTAATATTTGTGATTCATTTTGGCGTGAGCTGATAATGTCTCGGGCTAAACCTAGCAGTTCAGGATTTTTGCCATATCGCTGCTCAATACTGGCAAGCGCGATGGTTTCATCAAAATGACTCAGCATAGCTTTGACAAAAATCATATCAGGCGAGATGGGTATATAGTCAAATTGATTGAGGGCAGTTGGGTCACTCGCTGCAGCCGCATCGATACTCGGCTGTTTGATGACAGTAAAATACGCTTCTTGATAGTCATTGATGGTACTTGAGTCAGGCAACACATAACCTTGCGCCAATTGACTGACGGTAAGCATGTTTTTATTGATTGCCTGTGTGTCTAATACTTGGGGCAATGGTTTATCATCGAATTCTTGGGGCGCGCTCACGGTGGCAGCGGTAGGGGGTGCTGGCTGCTGAGAATCAGATTGCTCACAACCAATCATGCTGATAACTGCGATGACAAGCAAGATTGGTGGTGCGGTGTTGGCCATGTATCGGCTCCCATGCCTTGATTTTTTATACGGTTGGTTTTGAAATGGTAATTGTAAGCATTGACTGTATGCGTTGACTATCAGCATTGATTATCAGTCTTAAGCAAGAGTATAAAATAGGGCAAGTACAGTGACTATATCAATTGTGTCATGGCAGCTTGCTTATCATTTGCTAACTGCTGATTGTGCTAGCTGTCGATTATGCTAGCTGTCGCTTGCAGGCAATATCCCTGCCAAGGTAAAAAACGCGCGATAAGCGGCTACTTTTTTCTCCAAGCTTTGCGGGTAAGCGCGCGAGGTCGATGGCAACCGATAAATACCAAATGTTCGCCCAAAAGCGTTAACTTCAATGAACTGATTAGTTTTTGGCAGTTTATAGGGTGTTTGGCTGGGATTAAAATAGGGTGAAGCGGGGTCACTGATACTTTGGTTGACCAGCGCTATCAGCACTTCTGTGGCTTTGCCACCGGTGGTGTAAATCCACTTGACCTGCTCAAGCTGTGCCAAAACTTTACCCAAATCAACCGTCGCAACCACGGTCAAATGTTCGTCAGCCGCATTGCCTTTTTCGCGGATGACGTGAGTGACTGAAGGACATTCACCGATGTTATAAGCCTGTAAAAATGCTTTGATTTTTTCGGCATCAAAGCGTTTTTCATCACCGACTCGAAAATAATCAATATCATCAAAAAACACCTTACCCATGATACGCCACATATCATTATAAAAATTGGGATAATGAAATGCCATGCACCATTTATCAGGTGTGGGCGGCATTGTACCCATCATCAAGACTTTGGTATCAGCAAAAAAGAAGTTACCAAACGGATGGGCTTCGACACGCGGGTCAGTCAATAAATCAGCAGACATATCAGTTTTTATTTCTAATTAAATACACGCCAAGCGCGGCACTGGCAATAATCGGTAATAACACCATAAAAAAAGGTGAAAATCCCGTGCTTAGACTGACAAACCCGACCAAATCTTGCAGATAACTAAATACCAAGCCAAATAAAAGAGCGATCACAATACGATAGCCCAAGCTTTGGTTACGCAAGGAGCCAAATACAAATGAACAAGCAACCAACACTAGCGATAGCATGGCAAGAGGCGCCAATAGCTTTTTCCAAAAGGCAACTTCATGCTCCAGTGAGCGGCGTTTGTCTTTGGCTAAGAGCTGTTGGTGTTGCCATAATTCGGTCACTGACATGTTATCAGGGCTGCGTGTTAACAGATAAATCGCTGACGGCTCAATGGGTAATTGCAGCGTCATAGTCGGTATGGTAGTCAATTGACTGTGCCCATCGGCGGCGATGGTTAATTGTTTGATTTGTTGCAGCTGCCAGCCCGATGTCTTATCAGCGGTATTTTGACTGACAAAGCTGCCGGTATCGGCCTGCAGCACTTGTTGGATATGGGCGTTGTCGTCTAGCTGCCAAACTTTGATATTTTTGAGCTCGCCTTTGGTATTGGCATGGTCAATATTGATGATGCGGTTGGCTTGTTTGTCCCAATAACCGTTGATGGCACTTGATAGCAAAGGTTTGTCATGCTTGACTTGGTGCGCTAACTGATTGCTAGTTGGCACTACATACTGCCCAAGCAACAAACGGATAATGACAAAAATAATCGCTGGTTGCATCACCCAACCGACTATTTTAAAGCGGCTGATGCCTGCTGCTTGAATCACCGTAAGCTCACTGGTGTTGGCAAGCAAGCCTAGCCCTACCACTGCGCCTAATAGTGTGCCAAATGGCATATAGTCGAGTAAATCACGGGGTGCACTATAGGCAATAAAACGCAAGGCATCTAAATAATTGTAATGGTCATTGAGATCCTGCAACTCTGCCAGATAATCAAAGACGGCTTTAAGTAGCCAAAGACCAATGATAGCCCCTGTCATGGCAAAAAGCGCTTGTTTTTTAACGTAACGAGATAAAATCATGGCTGACCGCCTGCGGACAACTGACGGCTGTGGCGACGATAGCGGACACGATGTACCACGCGGCTTTGCCAATTTAACAACAATGCAAATGCGATAAAACCAACGATTAGCCAAATATACGCGTACTCACTAATGCGCTCTTTACCAATGGCAGTGCGTAGCGAAATGATACTAATCGCACAGCTAGCAAATATGAGCACTGAAGGTAACAGACGAAGCCAGCGTCCTTGACGGGGGCGTACTTGTGCAAGCGGGGTAGCAAGCATCGCCGCAATGATAATCAGCCACGGCATGGTAAAGCGATAGCCAAGCTCGGCTTTGACTTCGGGTTTTTGGGTATGGGCGAGCAGTTTGGCAGTGGTTTGGGTTTCAACATTGGTTTCGGTAATTGTTTCGCTGGCAGGTTTTTCTAGGGTAATGCGATATTTTTCAAAACTGGCTTGGTTGTATTTGGCGTTGTTGGTGCCAAGCTCATAGCGACGACCCTGAAACAAATCCAGCTGCATTGAGCTATCCGTGTCTTTACTGGGTACTTGATAGGCGCGCGTGGCGGTGATGATAACATCGTTTTTGGCGATTTTGCCGCTTTTGTCGGTTTGCTGTTGCACCACGTATAGGTTTTTGAGTTCACGTTTTTCTTTATTAAACTCATCGACATACAGGTGATAGTTGCCACTGCTGATAAAGGTTTTTGGACGCACTAAATCAAGCAAACTACCGAGCGACTGGGTTTGCCAAATCTGCTTACTGTTAGACAGTCCCCATGGTTTTGCCAAAAGACTAATTCCCATTTGAAATATAAATAACCCAGTAATCAGCGGAATCATCAAACGCGTCAGACGACCGCGACTGATACCACTGGCAAACAGGACGCTCATCTCCTGATCCACGTACATACGACCGAGCACGAGCATCAGTGCGATAAAAAATGACAGCGGTAAAATTAGCTCAAGAAAGGTTGGAATGTTATAGCCAATAATGGCAAATAGCAAACCCACATCCAGCCTGCCTTCTGCAGCGATACCAAAATAGCGTATTAAGCGACCGCCAAGCATCAGCGCCATCAGAAATAACAGCACAATCGCAGTATTAGCGGCGACTTGTTGCGTCATATAGCGTCGTAATATCACAAGTAACCACCTAATATTACTCAAAAATTAATCAATTCAAACAGCTAGGGAAGTAAATGCCAATATTGTACGACATCATACCATTGAGCGCATCTGTTAATCGGCTATTTTAGCGCGTCACCGACAGATTATGAATATGAATACTGTAAGGTAACATTTCACAATGACTTTTCACCACCACTTTTTACAGCGGCTTTATCAAAGCCACTTTTTACAAAGACTTTTCACAACCGCATTTTACCCTACGCAATGACGCCTGCTATCCCATCGCCCAAGGTGATAACCCAAATACGATAATAGGTATGCTATGATAACAGTTATTTCTTGATGACAATAATTAAGGAGCTTAAATGAGTTTGACATTGACACTAGCGACCGCGCTTAAAAAAACGGTCAAGAATAGCTATCACGTGGTATTGGTAGATGACAATAGCCAAACTATGGGGCAACTAACGAGTGAGCTACAAACCGCTGTCAGTAGCCTAATTGAAGCAAGTCGTTTTAAGGGTAAGCTTGCCGACACCGCAATCAGTTATGGCACAGACAACAATACGGGACTGTTATTGGTTGGCGTGGGCAGTCAAGACAAATTAAACGGCGGTAGCCTGCAAAAAATTGCCAAAGCGATTTATGCAAGTTTGAGTCGTCTTACCAAATCTGCGGTTATCAGTTTAGGTGATAGTATTGATGAAGTGAGTTTTGGTCAGTTGGCGTTAGCCCTGTTGAATCAAAGCTATACCTTTGATATTTATAAATCGCAAAAAGCGGATAAACCGACGCTAAAAGACGTGACCTTATTGGTCAGCGCAGACAACCAAGCCGCGTTTGACACCCTGCTACAGCTGCAGCAGGCGACTGCGCAGGGTCAATCACTCACCAAAGATTTGGCAAATCAGCCACCGAATGTGTGTTTCCCTGCCTATCTTGCAGAGCAAGCGCAAAACTTGGCCAATCAATACCCAGAGCTATTGACGGTCAAGGTATTGGGTGAAAAAGACATGCAGCAATTAGGGATGAACTGCTTTTTGGCAGTGGCTCGCGGCTCCGCGCATGAAGCTAAGCTGGTATTACTTGAGTACAATGGCAAAGCCGCCAAAAAAGACAAAAACAGCAAAACCAAAGGCAAAAAATCAAGCCTAGAGCAACCGATTGTACTGGTGGGCAAAGGCATCACCTTTGACAGTGGTGGTATCTCACTCAAACCAGGTCTGGGTATGGGTGAGATGAAATACGACATGGGCGGTGCGGCTGCAGTCATGGGCATGATTAAAGCGCTATGTGAAGCGCGTCTACCGCTGCAAGTCGTTGGCGCACTCGCTTGTGCAGAGAATATGCCTTCAGGAACAGCGACTCGCCCTGGCGATATCGTCACCGCCATGAATGGTAAAACCGTGGAAATCCTCAATACGGATGCCGAAGGTCGTTTGGTACTGTGTGACACCTTGGTGTATGTACAGCGCTATCAGCCAAAAGTGATTATCGACATGGCAACCTTGACTGGGGCGTGTATTGTGGCGCTGGGTTATGTGCGCTCAGGTCTATACAGTAACAATGAAGATGTGATTTTTGAGCTTGAACAAGCTAGCGAATCAGCGTATGACCGTGTTTGGCACATGCCACTGGATGATGACTACCAAGAGCAGCTTAAATCGAACATGGCAGATATGCAAAACATTGGCGGTATGCCAGCAGGGTCAGTCACAGCGGCGTGTTTTTTATCGAAGTTTGTTGAAGATATTCCTTGGGCGCACTTGGATATTGCAGGGACAGCGTGGCAGTCGGGCAAAGAGCCAACCGCAACGGGTCGTCCAGTACCGTTATTGATGCATTATCTTTATCGCCAAGCTGCCCAAGATGCAGTCTAGGTGATAGGACGCTGACCCCTAATGATGGCATCACAAATTAGTTTTTATATTTTATCCCCGCAAAAAAAACAGCTGGCGTTCGTCTGCCAGCTGATTTCAACCGTGCTAGCCAAAAGCGAGGATAGCATTATCGTGGTGGCAGCGTCCGAGATATTACCCTCACTTGATGACCGATTATGGTCATTGAGTGATGTGGCGTTTATTCCCCACCAAATTATCCAGCAACTTGATGACTTTTATCAACAAAAACTCCCTGCCAGTGTGGTACTTACTGATAATATCGAACTTGTCACCCAATTTGATGGCGTCGTCATCAATCTCACCAACGAAGCAATTGTAGATACCCAAGCTAGCCGCCTGCTAGAAGTCATCGACGCCGCCCCCGAACAGGTTGAAAGCGGTCGTCAAAAATACCGCGTTTATCAAGCACAATTACAAGCCCTAGCAACCAGCAGCCAGGCTACCATCCAAGTTTTTCAAATCCGATAACTTCTCTACCCAACACTTTGATAGCTTTAAATTAACAAGTTGACGATTTTAAAAATCATTTATGCAAATTGTTAAAAAATGTTAATATATCAGCCATTTTTGCGGTGAAATATTAAGAGGTTATTATGTTAAAACTTATCCAAGCGTATCAGCGCGTGGGGTTGGTGCCTTTGATTGTGATTGGATTGATACTTGGTATCTTAGTCGGTTCACTAGCCAATCCAACTATCATCGGCGGTTTATCGATGAGTGTGGCGCAAACCATCTCAATTTTGGGGGCATTATTTGTCGGTGCGTTAAAAGCGATTGCACCGTTGTTGGTGTTTATCTTAATCATTGCCGCTATCAGTCAGCATAAATCAGGCACTCAGGTCAATGTCCGCTCAACCTTGGTGCTGTATATGGCAGGTACGTTCTTGGCAGCTTTGACGGCCGTCGTGGCAAGTTTTTTATTCCCAACCGAATTGATTTTAAAAGCCGGTGAAGTCAGCCAAGCGCCACCGTCATCTTTAGCAGAAGTGATAAAAGCACTCTTGACCAACATGGTGGAAAATCCTATCAAATCGATCGTCAATGCCAACTACATGGGCGTGCTATCGTGGGCGGCGATTTTAGGTCTTGCCTTGCGCCATGCCTCAGACAATACCAAGCAAATGATTAACGATTTGGCGGAAGCGGTCTCAAGCGTGGTCAAATGGGTGATTTGGTTTGCGCCATTGGGTGTGTTTGGCTTGGTGACACAAACTATCGCTGAAACGGGTCTGTCGGTGTTATTAAGTTATGCCCGTTTGTTAGCGGTGTTGGTCGGCTCTATGGTGTTTATCGCTTTAGTTGTAAACCCATTAATTGTATTTGTCAAAACCCGCAAAAATCCTTATCCATTGGTGTTTACCTGCCTTAAAGAAAGTGGCATCACCGCCTTCTTTACTCGTAGTTCAGCTGCCAATATTCCTGTGAATCTAAACCTTGCGCATAAGTTGGGTTTGCATGAGGATACTTATTCAATCACTATTCCGTTAGGTGCCACCATTAATATGGCAGGGGCGGCGATTACCATCAATGTCATGACATTGGCAGCGGCACATACGTTAGGTATTCATGTGGACTTCGGGTCTGCGCTATTGTTAGCGGTGGTGTCTACCTTAGCTGCGGCGGGGGCATCAGGTGTTGCAGGGGGGTCATTGCTATTGATACCATTGGCCTGTAGTTTCTTTAATATTCCTGACACCATTGCCATGCAGGTAGTCGCGATTGGCTTTATTATTGGGGTAGTACAAGACTCGGTTGAGACAGCACTCAACTCATCAACGGACGTGTTATTCACCGCGGCAGCAGATCCCAAATATGCTGCTTATCACCGCTAAAAGTTGCTAAAGATTTTGAGTCATATAACGATAAAAAAGGAACAATAAAAAAGGGTATCAAGCGTGTCTTTTTTATTGTCCAAATAATCAATACACTAATTAGCTAATAATCCACAAAAAAAAAGATGCCACGTAGGCATCTTTTTTTATAAAAATCGTTTAACAATTAGCGATTATGGGTTTACTACAACAGGTACAGTTTGTATGTCAACGGGTACGGTTGTCGTTGTTGAGGCAATCGCTGTGTTATCATCAACCGGTTGCACGGTGACTGATTAAACCGCAGGACCTGTTTGGGTAACTTGCGCTACTGGTACCACCCAGGATTTGATTGGGCATTTCTAGGCGCGACTGGCGCAACAGATTTGTTGCTGCTTTCGTCGATTTTTAGGTCAGCTGGGATATCAATGTTTACTTCACTGGTTCTTGGAGCTACTTTGCTGCCTTTTTTAGCCTTGGCTGAAGCTTTGGTGCTGTGAGTATTTTTTGATGCTTTTGTGGATTTTTGGGTAGCTTTTTGCGGTTTTGCTTTTGCCGTTGCTACGTTTTTGTGTGTGGTAGTCGATTTGGTCGTAGTCGTTACTTTGGTCGCTGCTTGGGCACTCACGGTAAGACCTGTTGCTATGACTAATGCAGTAAGTGTTGTGGCTAACTTTTTCATAATTTTTTCCTCATTGTTGATTGCTATACTTGTGTCTATAGTTATTCTATAGTTATATAGGTAGTTAGTATAATTCCCAAATATGACAGTATTATAAAGAGAATCACTGTTAAGGGAATACTAAAAGCCTAGATGCCATTATAAAACAATCATCGGCAGCAACAATGTAAGGATTAGGGACAAAATGTTGAGAATACGTAAATAGATCCTAATGCCATTAAGGAAGTTATTCGGTGGCGTTAACAATCAGTGAGATTGTCAATGCAAGCTACAGCTACATTAACATAGCATTGCAATACTTACTAATGTTTACCAGAAACATGCACATCATTAACCATGCATGGTTTTTTTTTGCACTTTTTTATACACGGGCTATGAGAAAGCCACAAACCTTACAAAAGTGCTCGTTACAACGCTATAGAGTTATTTTAATATGTACTCATGCAATAAAGCATAGGTTAACAGGCTTTAATTAAAACTAAAATGTAAAGCGTTAAAGTATCTAAATGCAAAATGTCTAACTGCAGTGCATGACATTTAAAACAATAAAAAAAAGGAGAGTTATCATGTTTCGTTGGGCTATTATTTTTGCTGTAATCGCACTCATTGCGAGTTTCTTAGGTTTTAGTGGTGTCGCAGGTTTATCGGCAAACTTGGCATATGTGTTCTTGGCAGTAGCAGTGATTTTATTTATTATCGCCTTTATTAGCCGAAAAGTTTAAACACTAAAGTAATAAGATAGGTCTATTTAATTTGGTATGATCGTACTAAACACGCTTAAAATAACCTTTTAATATATGAAAACACGTTTGTTTGATGCAAAGTGTTAAAAATTAAAAGGTTATTTTTTTTTATCAGAATTTTCATTCAAATAGAGCTTTGCCTCGTACGCTAACAATGCTAATAAGGCAACCAAAAATGGCATGATGTAATACAGTAATCTAAAAATCAATAATACCGCCAGCATCTGCGTCCGATCGACTTTGGGCAAAGCCGTAATCATAACCACTTCAAACACCCCCAGACCGCCAGGGACATGACTTAAAATACCGATTGCCATTGATTGAATAAACGCAGAAAAGGTCGCCCAATAGCTAATATGCTCAGAAGGCGGCAACAGTAAGTACAGTACCAACGCCACGGTACTTAAATCTAAAATGGCAATCGCAATCTGTTGCAGCACAATTTTGGCGGGCGGTAAGTCAAAGCGCCAACCGCGAATCACCACATGTTTGCCTTGCCTGCCAGCATATACAATAATCGCAGCAATCATACTTAACATGGTGATGCCAAGCATCCGTACATATAAAGTATGATCAAAGATGCCGAGGGATTTATCCAGTTCAGATAATAGTTGAATGGTAATCTCAGGATGGCTAGTCAAAGATGCCCCAATCAACGTGGTAATGCCAAAGGTAAACGCCATCGACACCATCCAGACGATGTTGGCAATTTCATTATGAGTCAGATTAAAACGGCGATAGTTACGATAACGGATACCACTCGCGGTGACAAGATTGAGTCCAATGGTGTGACTAATGGCATAAGCGGTAAAAGAGGTGAGGGCGACATGGCGGTAATCAAGTTTTTTGCCAAGTTGGCGGAGCGCAATAAAATCATAAATAGTAAGTACTAAATAACCAAAAGCAACCACTATTGCGGCGATAAAAAGATGGAAGGTAGGAATATGCGCGATAGCGTCTAGAACGTCTTGATAGTGCACAGTTTTGGTCAAATGATAAAGCGCACGAATTGCCATAAAAAAAATCAATACCGTAATCGCTGTTAATGCAAGTCGCCAAACCTGCTTAAACCAAGAGCTATTCATGCATTCAACCTAATATTTTTTAGTAGACATTACAATCATTTAATCGTCAACATTACTTTCATTATCTTCAAACAATGTTAAATTCAGCTCGTCATCTTGCGCAGTAGGGGTTTGGTGCGCCAAACGCTGAGCACGCAGTCGTTTGAGTCTTCGAATAGTCAATAACTTAAGTACTTGCCGCTTTTGCGAGTCATTCATCATAAGCCAAAGGTCACGCTCGGTACGATTGCGCAAACAGCCTTTACAATACCCTTGTTTATCTAGCTCGCAGACTTGAATACAAGGACTGGCAATCTCAAATAACTCTTGCTGCTCCATCGCGGTGATAACTCCTGACGACGCCATGCAAATGGACGAGTAATCCACCTATGCAGAGATAGGGTTAACTGGGCTGAAAATCAAATAATAGCGGCAAAAACGTACCATCAACTACGGCTATCTAACTAACACGACAAATTTTAACGTGTTGAAACCTGGCATCATGGCTATTTTAGCCAAGCAATGCTAAGATTAAATGTTGGCCAAATCAACCACAGTCGATATGATAATTTACTATAATTAAAAAATAGCGAGAAAACCATGCAAATTGTGTATATTCACGGACTTGATAGCAACCCAAACGCCGAAAAAGCGCAAAAACTCAAAGATTTTTGTGCCAAAAATTTCCCACAAATCAAGGTTGTTGCGCCCGATTTGAATCGTTCACCCAACGAGTCGATTGCTTTAATCCAAGAAATTATTGCCAAAGACCCCAATACAGGTTTGGTCGGTAGTTCGCTCGGTGGATTTTATGGCAATATTTTGGCAAATTTGACAGGTAAAAAAACGGTATTGCTCAATCCAAGTGTCCACAGTGGCACAAGTCTCAAGCGTTTTTTTGGGGAAGATTTTGACGGTTTGCCCGATGATTATATCGGTCACGTGACCCCCGATGGTTGGCATATTAGTAAAAAAGATATTGAGTGGCTGGTAGCAAATCGCCCCGAACAATCGCTCAATCCGCAGAATTTATTGGTAATCTTGAAAAAAGGCGATGAGTTGCTCAATTTCCAAGATGCGGTCAATTATTTTAGTCAAAGCGCTTTGGAAAAAAGCAATGCCCAAAGTCATATCATCGTGGAAGACGGGGGCGACCATGTGATGAGTGATTTTGAAACCAAACTACCGCAAATTATACTGTTCTTGTTTGGCTTGCCGTTGATTAAATAAAAAATGTTGGTCAAAAGTTCAAGCATTAACCTAGAAAATGGGTTTGCGTCATATCACTAGCTATATCTACTATTTGTATTTGTTATGAATCATTTAAAATTTTAAAAAATTAAGGTTGTTATGAGTAGTTACACATCCACATCACTTGAAGTATTAGAAGGTCTTGACCCGGTACGCCGTCGTCCTGGTATGTACACTGATACCACACGCCCCAACCACCTGGCACAAGAAGTCATCGACAACTCGGTGGACGAAGCTCTTGCAGGTCACGCCAAAAACATTACTGTCATTCTACACACCGACGGTTCGTTGTCAGTCGAAGATGACGGACGCGGCATGCCCACCGATATTCACCCCGAATTTAACCAATCGGGCATTGAACTGATTTTGACACGCCTACACGCAGGCGGTAAATTTTCTACCGACAACTACCAAGTCTCAGGCGGTCTGCATGGCGTGGGGATTTCAGTCGTCAATGCCTTATCGCACAAAGTCGATGTTACGGTGTGGCGAAATGGCGAAGTATTTACCATGCAATTTGTCGATGGCAATGCCGTTGCTCCGCTGGCGGTTGCGCCGTCTTCTAACAAGAAAAAACGCGGTACGTTGGTGCGATTTTGGGTCAATGAAACATACTTTGATTCACCAAAATTTAACATTAAACAACTCAAACATCATCTTAAAGCCAAAGCCGTGTTATCGGCAGGGCTGACCATCACTTTTATCAATGACATTGACGGCGATAAAGACGTTTGGCAATTTACCGATGGGCTATCGCAATATCTCACCGAGCAACTGGTCGAAGAAATCATTCTCCCAGAACAGCCATTCGTGTTTAATTACGACGCCAAAAAAGGCGAACGAGCAGGGTTAAGCTTTGCCATTTGTTGGCTTAGCGAGGGTGGTACGCCTGTGCAAGAAAGCTACGTTAACTTGATTCCTACAGCACAAGGTGGCACCCACGTCAATGGACTACGCACAGGCATTACTGACGCGTTAAAAGAATTTTGTGAACTGCACAATCTACTGCCGCGCAACGTCAAACTCGCTCCTGAAGATGTGTGGGATGGGGTCAATTATATTTTATCGCTAAAATTCTCCGAACCGCAATTTAGCGGACAGACCAAAGAGCGCTTATCGAGCCGAGAAGCGGCGGGCGTGGTACAAGCCTTTGCCAAAGATGGCTTTAGCCTGTGGCTCAACCAACACTCGGAGATTGCCAAACAAATCGCTGAATTGGCGATTAATAAAGCAGGCAAACGGCTCAAATCTGCCAAAAAAGTTGAGCGTAAAAAAATCACCCAAGGACCTGCACTGCCAGGCAAATTGGCGGATTGTCGCGGTGATTTGCGAGATGGCGCAGAGCTTTTTTTGGTGGAAGGGGATTCGGCAGGTGGCTCGGCAAAACAGGCACGTGACCGTCACTTCCAAGCCATTATGCCCCTGCGAGGCAAGATTTTGAACACGTGGGAAGTGTCACCCGATACGGTGCTTGCCAGTGAAGAAATCCACAACATCGCCATTGCCATTGGCGTTGATCCTGATTCGGACGATTTGAGCGAACTGCGTTATGATAAAATCTGTATTCTGGCAGATGCCGATTCGGATGGACTGCATATTGCCACGCTGCTGTGTGCGTTGTTTGTCAAACACTTTAAAGCAGTCGTTGATGCTGGGCATTTGTATGTCGCTATGCCACCACTATACCGCATTGATATTGGTAAAGAGGTGGAGTACGCCCTTGATAATGACGAGCTTGAGCAAATCTTGAAAAAAGTGGCAAAAAATAAAAAGCCGCAAATTACCCGATTTAAAGGCTTGGGCGAGATGAGTGCCGAACAGCTACGTGAAACCACGATGAATCCTGATACGCGACGTTTGGTGCAGCTAGACCTTGATGACCCAACTGCAACCGATAGCGTGATGGATATGCTGCTTGCCAAAAAACGCGCCAGCGACCGTAAAACATGGCTTGAGCAAAAAGGCGATTTGGCGGAAATTGGGGTTTAATGGCTAGGCAAAAATGATTGACGTTAAGCCTACACTGATAGCGTGTACTTTTGAAAGTGCATGGCTATCTGATACATTTAAACATTATCAAGTAGATAAATCCTATGACGCGTTAGACTTTTCAAAAGAAAATGACGCTCGTGATGCGATTTATCAACTTTCTCCTTCAGCCTAACATCTAACATGGGGCAAATCCGCGAATATGACTAAACTGTTGATTACCCTGCTTTTATTCTTTATCACCGCCATTGCCGAGATTGTCAGTTGTTATCTTGGCTATCTGATGCTCAAACAGCACAAACCGCTTTGGCTCATTGTACCTATGACCATCACGCTCGCCGTGTTCGTATGGTTATTGACCCTTCATCCCACAGCGACAGGGCGAGTGTATGCCGCATATGGTGGCATATATATTGCGACGGCTTTGGTATGGCTAAAATTTGTCGATGGCGTTTCTCTGACGCACTGGGACAGCATTGGCGGTTTGGTAATATTGTTGGGTGCAAGTATTATCATCCTTCAGCCCAAAAGTTTGTTATAACTCTCTTCAATCAACAAATTTGCTAATTTCAGTGAACTAATGTAAACTGAAAATTTTAGCCTAGTATTTTAATTCAATCTAGTATCTCAAAGAGTATATTCATGGATATCAACCAAACGCCAGTAGACCCTAGCCAATTTGGGTCTAACGTGCCGCGCCGTCATGACCCAAAAATCGCCAAACTTGCCGCAAAATACTTAAAAATAACAGGTTGGCAAGTGGTCGGTGACGTACCTGATGTCAAACAACTAGTGATGCTCGCTGCCCCTCACACCTCCAATGAAGATGGCTGGAATGCGGTCATGGGCATTTTATCGGTTGGCATTGATTTTAAATTGATGGGTAAAAAAGAGCTGTTTCGTCTCCCGCTCATCGGGCCTTTTTTAAAGTGGGGCGGTATGATCTCAATTGACCGTCAGAAAAAAGGTTCGACTTTGCAGGCGGCCATTGAACAATTTAACCAACAAGAGCAGCTTTGGTTAGGGTTGGCACCTGAAGGGACACGCAGTTATACCGAAAAATGGAAAACAGGGTTTTATCATATTGCCGTAGGGGCAGGCGTACCCATTTTACCGATTGCGATGGACTATAAGACCAAACAAATGCGCTTTATGCCCTTGTTTTACCCAACAGGCGACTATGACGCCGATTTACCCAAAATTTTAGAAAACTATCGCGGCGTCAAAGGCAAATACTTTGAGAAAATGTCACAGCCGTTACAAGATTTGCATGGCTAACTGTCTTAGCTACCCCATAAATTTCTCATGCTGTTTTTATGTTGAGCTACTTTTAGTTAAGGTAGCTTTATGCCAACGGCTTAACAAGCCTGCTGTCACATTCATCCCATTTATCATTAGCGGGCTGATAGGGTAAAAAAAGGGTAAAAATGCGGTATGAAAGTCCTTCTGCTGCCGATACGGTCAATAAAAGGGTATCGAGGTAAAGACCGTTTTGCTATCGCCGCTATTTGCCCACAAAAAAACCTAAACCTGACGATGCCATAGGTTTTACAAACTATTTCTGCTATGATAGATACAATTTTGAGACGATTTTTTAATAGTTATTAGACCTTAATTGGACATATCAGATAGGAAATTTTATGAGCAATAATACAGTTCCCGTATTGGCAGCAGTTGTGTTAGGTGCTTTGGCATTATCACCCGTTTTTATCAAAAGTTTTGGCAACGACCCACAAGTAGCCGCCATCGGTAGCCGTCAGTTGGCGGGTAATTCAGCCGCTATCAATGCCCAAAGCAGTGAAGTGGCAAAAGTAGGTTATAGCCTAGGTTATATGATGGGTCAAAACGTCAAAAAAGACGCCAAAGACCTCAATCCTGCTGATATCAATCAAGGTATCAATGACGGTTTTAATGGTAAAGAATCGACCATGACCCGTGAAGAAATGATTAAAGCGGTACAAACCTATGAGCAAAACCAAATGCAAAAACGCCTAAAAGACAACCAAACCAAAGGCGAGGCTTTCTTAGCGCAAAATGCTAAAAAAGCGGGTGTTAAAACTACCGCGTCTGGCTTACAGTATGAAGTGCTCAAAGAAGGTACCGGCGCGCAGCCAAAAGCCACAGACATCGTAGCAGTACAATACGAAGGTAAATTGTTAGACGGTAAAGTGTTTGATAGCACCGCACAGCATGGCGGTCAACCTGCGGTATTCCCGCTTAACCAAGTTATCCCGGGTTGGACTGAAGGCTTACAATTGATGAAAGAAGGCGGCAAATATCGCTTCTACATTCCATCAAAACTTGCTTACGGTGAGCAAGGTGCCCCTCAAGGTGGGATTGAGCCAAATAGTGTGCTCATCTTTGATGTTGATTTGCTAAAAGTCAATCCACCGGCTGATGCCGCACAGCCTGCCGCAGCAGATATCCAAGCCCAACTACAACAACAAATTGAAGCCATGCAGTCAGCTTCTCAACCTGCCCAATAGGTTGGGTTGGCGTCAGATAGGTGATCTCAATCAGCTGGGCAAGCGCAACTATCGAATTCGCTCGCCCTACTCATCGACACGATGGCAAAGGAACATCCCAATGATTTTAGGATATAAAAAAGTAAGTTTAGTGACTGGCATCGCTACTGGCATGCTGTTAGCGGTTACGTCAATCAGTGCAAATGCCGCACCCGCCAGCACGGGCACAAACAAAGTTGCGTCCTCTGTTTATGTACCAAAATCCACAGTGACGGCAACTAGCCCAGCATTGGCACAAGTCGGCTATAGTTTTGGCTATCTGATGGGTGAGAGCAACAAAGACAGTATTGATGATTTAAATCTTGATGCGTTTTTTCAGGGATTTCGAGATGCATACTCAGCGCAGTCGCCCAATCTTGACAAAAAACAAATGCAAAAAGTATTGCTAGACTATCAAAAAAACAAAGAAATTGCCTATGCCAAAGAAGTACAAGCGTTAGCAGCTAGTAATGCAGCAAAAGGCAAACAGTTCTTGCTAGAAAACGGCAAAAAATCAGGCGTGAAGACTACCGCGTCGGGTCTACAATACCAAGTGCTAACACAAGGGAGAGGCAAATCGCCTAAAGCGACGGACAAAGTCAAAGTCCACTACGAAGGTCGCTTGATTGACGGTACCATTTTTGACAGCTCTTATAAACGTGGCGAACCTGTGACTTTCCCACTCAACCAAGTGATTAAAGGTTGGACAGAAGGGTTACAGTTGATGAAAGAAGGGGGTAAATACCGTTTGTTTGTCCCCGCTAATTTGGGGTATGGCGAAGCAGGCAATGCCGATATCGAACCCAATAGCGTGTTGATTTTTGATATTGAGCTGTTACAAGTCAACCCACCTGTGACCCAACCCGTCAAACTTTAAGTTTTCTCCTATCTTAAAGTTTTGTCCCGTTTGGCTATAAAAAAACGCTCATATTCCTATTGAGCGTTTTTTATATGATGGCTTGAAAAGCGTACCTTTAAAGCACCTTTTTTAATACTTTAGAGTTGCGAGTATTGTCATAAAAGGCATAGCGGTCAGCCGGTAGCGATTCAGCAGGGACTTCCATAAACCCATGCTCGACAAACCAATGCGCAGTGCGAGTAGTCAATACATAGAGTTCGTGGATGCCACGGCTACGCGCTTGTTGCTCTAAAAATGCCATCAAATCTGCGCCACGGCTACCATTGCGATAATCGGGATGAACAGCCACACAAGCCACTTCCGCGGCTTGGTCGTTGAGTGGGTATAAAGCCGCGCAGCCTAGCACCATGCCATCACGCTCAATCACGCTAAAGTTTTCGATATCGCTCTCTAAACGCTCACGCGAACGACGGACCAAAATACCTTGTTCTTCGAGTGGCTCTAGCAGTTCAATCAAACCTACCACATCGTCGATATCGGCACGGCGAATTTCTTCATACGGGTCATGGGAAATTAACGTCCCTGAGCCATCACGGGTAAATAACTCTTCAAGCAGTGCACCATCTTTGGCATAGGAGATGATATGGGTACGGTGGATACCGTATTGACAAGCATCGCTTGCCGCCCGTAAGAAACGCGCGATTTCTGAGCTTTCAGGAACATCACGTAAGAAGCGTGTCACTTCATGCGGAATCATTTCTTTAAGCAGGTGAGTGCCATCTTTATAGATACCTGTTTGCTCACCCAAGAAAATTAATTTATCCGCTTTTAGACTAATCGCGGCTTGTAGCGCCACATCTTCAGCCAGCAGGTTAAATACTTCGCCTGTCGCAGAATAGCCCATACTGCCCAAAATCACCACATGATCATGGATTAAATTGTTGTGGATGGCTTCGGCATCAATCGCGCGGACTTCTCCAGTAAATTGATAATCGATGCCATTACGGATACCGTAAGGACGGGCGGTGACGAAGTTGCCTGAGATGGCATCAATACGAGAGCCATACATCGGCGAGTTGGCAAGCCCCATGGATAGCTGCGCTTCAATTTGCAGGCGAATTGAGCCAACGGCTTTTAGGATGTACGGCATGGCTTCTTTTGTGGTGATGCGCACATCATCTGCCATCGGTGTTTCGATATGATTCTCGGCAAGATTGGCATCAATTTGCGGACGCGCACCGTGGACGAGTACGAGCTTAATACCAAGACTATGCAGCAGCGCAAAATCATGAATCAAATGGCTAAAATTGTCGTGATTGACTGCTTCGCCATTGAACATAATGACAAAGGTCTTGCCACGATGAGTGTTGATATAGGGCGCAAAGTTACGAAACCATAATACATAAGGCGGGGTAACATAAGCTGGGGTTGTGGCAGCGGCATTTTGTTGGGCAGTATTGGGTAAATCAATCATAGCGTGATAGGCAAGTATAGGGTTATTGTCAGTCATGGTTTCGCCATCGGCAAGTGGTGCATTGCCATGGGTAAAACTTGCTGAAGTATCGGTTGAAGTTGGCATGATAACAGTAGACATGATAAAAAAGTAGACGTACAAACAGCGCACGATAAAGTTTTTGTCTCTTTTAATTAAACATACATGTAATTAAACATACATGTATGTTTAACAGCGTGATTGCGATATGTCGCTAAGAGACTAACGATAAGGCTATCAATAAACCTTACAAAATACAATAGCTAATCTTACTGATTTTGGCTGCGCTGTTTGTATTTAGTAAATTCATCCCGCAACTTTCAACTTGATAGTGAGTTAAATTGTAAAGTTTGTTATGCTAATCTATAGTCGAGCCTTAACCTATTTGACCACCCAATCAGCGGTGTATGCCAACCTGCCAAAAAAAGAGAATACGCTAACACCCGCTGACACAACAATTTTGAACATTTGAAAATCATGATTTAATGGAGAATATTCATGCAAAAGCTTTCAGTATTCGCGCTAATGACCGCCTCACTTGGGGCATCAGCCGCCGCAATGGCTGTGCTACCAACGGTGGCATTAGACCCTGTTGATAATAATCAAGCAGCGCCTATCTCAGCACCCGCTGCTGGTCAAGTTCAAACCCGCATTTTAGCCTCTGTTGTTGGTCAGGATCCACAAGGTCAAGAAGTGTTAAGCCCCGTCAATGCACAAACGCGCCTTGCATCAGGCAACGTCGTAGAGTATCGCGGCTACTTAACCAATAACAGCCCCGACCGTATCCGCAACATGAAAGTGACCATGAACATTCCAGCCAATATGGAATTAGTGAGCACAAGCGATGTGGAGCCAACCCGCGCGTTTGGTAGTATGGACGGTGCCAATTTTCAATATATGCCGCTAAAGACCAACATGAATGGCGTGCTACAGAACCTACCGATGGCTTACTATAAAGCCATACAGTGGGATGTACCAGGTTTGGGTCTTAATGAAGTAGCGATGGTGAAATATCGTTTAAAAGTAAAATAATAAGCGCTCAACGCATAAAACCGCTCAATTGAATGAGCGGTTTTTTTAGTTACAATTTTTGAAACTTGCCGATTTTTTGCTCGATATCGCTGAGCTTTGCTAAGGTTGCAATTTCGCCTGCTTTTATCGTCGCCTCTCTGGCTACGGTATTGGTCGTGCCAATATCACCAACGGCCGGGCGTATCACCACGTCCGCTAATTTAATTTCAGCAGCATTTGCTTGATTGGGCATGACGGCAAATGTCTTATCCAGTAGCGCCCAAAAATCTTGTGGATGGCTATTTTTTGGCGGGCTTGAAACATCTACCGCGATGATAACGTCTGCGCCCATTTGTTTGGCAGTTTGCACAGGCACAAGGCTTGTCAGACCGCCATCGCCATAGCGTTTGTTGTTGATACGTGGCGGTACAAAAACGCCATACACGCTACTGGACGCACGCACCGCAAGACCAGTATTGCCTTTATCAAAGACGGCTTTTTGCTTGGTGGTTAAATCGGTGGCAACACTGGCAAAACGGATGGGGAGTTTTTCAATCGGTTGATTATCGACTTGAATATTTACCCAGTTTTGTAATTTGATGCCTTCGATAAAGCCTTGTTTGCTCCAGCTATAATCAAGCAATTCATTATTGCTAACATGGGTCGCGATGTCTTCAAGTTCGCTAGCGGACTTGCCACTGGCGTATAAACTACCGACTAGACTGCCGCTACTGGTACCGACGATTAAGTCAGGGGTGATGCCATTTTTTTCCAGTACCTTGATGACGCCGACATGGGCAAAGCCTTTGGCACCGCCCCCGCCTAATACAAGGGCGATTTTGGGTTTTGCTGATGGTTGAACGGATGGTTTAGTAGGTTGTGTGGGTATCAATGGCGTTTTAGTGCAAGCGGTAACCGTAAAAAAAATGCTAGTAGTTATCAGGGCAAAAAAAGAAAGCGGTTTCATAGCAAGCCTAAGTACGTAGAGCAATCATAATGACACTGGGTTGTCTTTTAACTTTTAAAATAGCAATATTTTCTGCCAATTTGGTAAAATTTTTAACCCCAAATTGGGTGGGGTTATAGCCTTTGTTCTTAAGCTCACTGCCAAACTGTCCAATATGTAGCCAACCTTGGTTTTTAGTCAACAATTTTTTGATTATGGGTTTGGCGAAAATCTCATAAATATCATCGAGCAATTTTTGCTCTTGAATGAGCGTAGTCGCATCGGTTAGCAGATTTTTTGTCTTATTTTTACTCGGTTTTTGTCGAATCATTAACAGATTGTTTTGCATTTGGGTTTCAAATAAATCTATCTGATTAAACAAGCTGCGCCACTTACTATAACCGTAATTTTTTGGCGAAATTTTCGGGTAATTGCTATTTAAGTGGCTGATAACTTTGGAAAAATTTGACCAACTATTATTTTGTCGATGATGTTGGATACTTTGCCGACAGGCATTTAATAAAGCTGTGTCTTGTTTTAGTTGCTGCGGCATTACGCGAGCGATAGGCGGCTCAGATACGCTTTCATTCATAGCCAACTTTTGAGTAAAAGATGTATCAGTTAACTGTTGACTTGGGGTTGGTTTGGTCGCGCTATTGCTTGGCTCTGGCGGTATTGTATCATCCATTACAAAATAATCATCGCAAGCGACTTTAAACGATTCTACAGTAGTCGATTTGCCAAAGCCAAAAACTTTCTTGCCTTTGGTACGTAAGTTTTTGGCTAATATGCTAAAGTCACTGTCTGATGAGATGATACAAAAACAGTCGTAATCAAGATAAGATAAGTCAACGGCATCAATAGCTAAAGCGATATCAGTCGCATTTTTACCTTTAACGTAGGCGGGAATATGCACTTGTTCAAGTAATAACTTCAGTGATATATCATCCCAAGTTGTTAGTTTGCCTTGTTTAAAGTCGCCATAAATTCGCTTGCAGGCGATTGTGCCAAGGGTACTGACTTTAGCTAGAATACTTTCAATATTTTTTGCATTGATATTATCGCCATCAATCAAAACAGCAATATTATTAAATGATAAATTTGTTGAGTTCATCGGTTATAAAGCGTAAATTGTGTCGCTATGTATTCTAACTTAATTTGGTGTTTTTTCATGCTATTTTTATTATAGGCAGATAAGCTAACTTTATAATATGACGCTAAAACCTGACATCTTTAACCTCCCTGTTACTGCGCTTGCTGGCGTGGGTAGCAAAATCGCTGAACAGCTTGACCAACTTGGTATTGAGCGCGTGTTTGATTTGTTGCTACATTTGCCGCGTGATTATGAAGATCGCAGCCGACTGGTCAACATGTGTGATGTCGTCGATGGACAATCGGCATTGCTACAAGGCACCGTTGTCCGCGTCGACAACAAAAAGATGGGCCTGAGCGTGACATTGCAAGATAGGACAGCGCAAACAACATTACGCTTTTTCAAAGTCTATCGTGGACTGACCGAAACCATGGCGGTGGGCAATACCTTGCGTGTCTTTGGTGAAATCAGTATCAGTAAGTATGGCACCCAAATCAGCCACCCTGAATATGAAATTATTACTGGACATCAACCCTTGACTAATACAGGGCTGATACCTGTTTATCCAACGGTCAAAAACTTGCATCAAAATAAACTGCGTAGCTTGATTCGACTTGCGCTGCAGACGGTTAAACAAGCCGATCCTGTGATGGCTACTATCAGTGATGCTGAGTGGCAAATCGTACAAAGTGCGCTGAGCCAACAGTTTCCGTTACTGGCAGGTAGCCACAACCCATTTGGGGAATTTAGCTTACTAGAAGCCATTAGCTTTATCCATCAGCCACCGATTTATACCGATTTGAACAAGCAAATTTTGGTATTAGAGGCGTTAAAAAATCGCAGTCATCCGACGTGTCAGCGGCTCATTATCGAAGAAATGCTCGCGCACCAGCTGAGTCTACTGTACCGCAAACAACAACTTTATCAGCACAAAGCACCGCGCTGCGATGCCACAAGCGTGCTTGCCAATCGGCTGTTAGCCAATTTACCTTTTACCCCAACCCATGCCCAAAATCGGGTCGTGGGAGAAATCGTCAAAGATTTATCAACGTCAGTGCCCATGCTGCGACTCGTGCAAGGCGATGTTGGCGCAGGCAAAACCTTGGTGGCAGCTTTGGCGGCGTGCTATGCGCTTGATAGCGGCTGGCAAGTGGCGGTGATGGCACCGACAGAGATTTTGGCGGAGCAACATCTTAATAACTTTAAAAACTGGTTTGAACCGCTTGGCATCGGTGTGGGTTGGCTGGCGGGCAAACAAACAGCCAAAGCGCGTGAAAAAGCCTTGCAACAAGTACAAGACAACGAGGTGCAAATCGTGGTCGGTACGCATGCGCTCTTTCAAGAGCATGTCAATTTTGCCAAGTTGGGCTTGGTGATTATTGATGAGCAGCACCGTTTTGGGGTGGAGCAGCGAATGGCGCTCGTAGATAAAGGCTTGGCGCATACCACACCGCATCAGCTGATTATGACAGCCACACCCATACCGCGTACCCTTGCGATGAGTGCATTTGGTGATATGGATACGTCCATTATTGATGAGCTGCCGCCCAACCGTACCCCCATCACCACCGTCACCATAAGCCGTGACCGACGCGATGAAGTGATTGAACGTATCGCTGCCAACTGCGAGCAAGGCAAACAAGCTTACTGGGTGTGCCCACTAGTCGAAGAGTCTACCGTGCTTGATGCCCAAGCTGCTGAAGCGACCTATGCCGATTTGAATGACAGGCTCAATCTCAACATTGGTTTGGTGCATGGCAAAATGAAACCCAATGACAAACAAGCGGTCATGGCGGATTTTAAAGCGGGTAAAACCGCTTTGCTGGTGGCTACCACCGTGATTGAAGTCGGGGTCGATGTGCCCAATGCTTCGCTGATGGTGATTGAAAATGCTGAGCGATTAGGGTTATCGCAATTGCACCAGCTACGCGGACGCGTGGGACGTGGCACGCAAAAAAGCTTTTGTGTATTGCTTTATCAAACGCCATTGTCAGAAACGGGTATCGAGCGCCTCAATGTGCTACGAGATAGCAATGATGGCTTTGTGATTGCGCAAAAAGATTTGGAACTGCGCGGTGCAGGGGAGCTTTTGGGTAAACGGCAGACAGGGTTTGATAGCTACTATGTCAGTGACCTAGCGAGGGATGAAAGCTTGCTAATCGTGGCGCAAGCGATTGCTAAGTACCTAATTGCTGATGAAAATCGCAAATCACAAGTGCAGCAATATATCAGCCATTGGACACCCGATGCCATTAAATACATTAACGCGTGATAGCGCATAGTAGGCGCTTAAATTCTGATAGAGCGCTATTTTTACAGATAAAGCGCCTATTCACATCTGCAATTTTTTGTTATTTTATGCCATATGACTGATGGATGAATGGACACTTGCATGGCTATTGGTTTTAGTTGATTTTTTATACATGGGGCAATATCACTGTTATTAATATAGAACTATCAATATTTTAAGGATATATGTTATGCCACAAACCAAATATGATGTACCTATCGCAGACAAAGCGCATGCGGATGAAATCATCAAAAAAACCGAAGACATCAAAGGGGTCAAGTTTGTCAATGTTAACCCTAATGGCACCATCGTTGTGACCCATGGTGACGACTTTGATGAAGCGGCATTCAAAACGGCCGTGGGTATCTAGCTACTAGTCTTGATAAGCGACTAGGTTTTATGCCTAGTTTTATTGCCTGTATGTTTTATTACATAAATTTTTGACTGCACAAAAGCTGACTTCGGTCAGCTTTTTTATTGGCTAAAATTTGCCGTTAATTGTTCATTCAATTGTCATACGGTTGTCACCTTCGTCAGCTAATGTTTCCTAGCGATAGCGTATCTTTTTATTACAATTTGACTTATCACAATTTGACTTTTCATATTGTGGCTTTGCCTAACCTTGAGGAAATCCCATGACTGACCAACCCGCTGAGCAAAATTCTCCTATCCACAATTTGCTTAAAGATACCCAGCCATCAAATCCAAGTATCAACCGTCGCCGTTTTTTACAATCTACCTCGCTTGCGACTGCCGCAGGTGCATCGATGTTGCTAGCGGGTTGTAATAATGACAATGATGATAATGATAACACAGCGCAGGTTAGCTTTTTACATGGCGTAGCCAGTGGCGACCCGCTTGCTGACAAAGTGATTTTATGGACTCGGGTGACACCGGTGAGCAGTGGCAGCAGCCTTGATGTCGAGTGGCAAATTGCCAGTGATAATACGTTTAATACCATCATCAATAAAGGCACGAGCAAAACAAACGGTGGGCAAGATTATACGGTCAAAGTGGATGCCACGGGTTTACAGCCGAATACGCCTTACTTTTATCGATTTATATGTGGTGGTGTCACCAGTCCGATTGGCAAAACCAAAACCCTACCTGTCACAAATGTCAATCAAGTGAAACTTGCGGTGGTGAGCTGTTCAAACTATCCTGCAGGCTATTTTCATGCGTATGCCGATATTGCCAAGCGTAGCGATGTCGATGTGCTGCTCCACTTAGGTGATTATATCTATGAATATGGTCGCCATACCATCGATGACCAAGGTAAAACGGTGCCTGCCTATGCTTCAAGCCAGGCCGCACAGCTCAAGCGCGAAGTCATCCCAGTTGAGGAGTTACTCACCATTACTGGCTATCGCTTGCGCTATGCCCAATATCGTACCGATAAAGATTTGCAAGCGGTACATGCCGCCATGCCAATGATTGCGGTGTGGGACGACCATGAGATTAGTAATGATACTTATAAAGCAGGTGCTGAAAACCACCAATCCAATGAAGGCGATTGGAATCAGCGCAAGATGGACGCGATGAAAGCCTATCATGAATGGATGCCCACGCGTAATAGTGTGATGACGCAAATTTATCGTAGTTTTGATTTTGGTAATTTACTCAGTCTACATATGCTAGACACCCGTGTTATTGCCCGGGACAAACAGCTAGATTACAATAATTTTTTAGTTAAAGATGCCAATGGTCAGCTCACCTTGGATGGCACGAAATTCACCGCAGCAATGCGAGATACCAGTCGCCAATTGATTGGTTTGCCCCAACAAAATTGGCTGGCAGGTCAATTGCAAGCGTCAAAGTCGACTTGGCAAATTCTGGGTCAGCAAGTGGTGATGGGGCAGATGTTTATTCCTGCACCCGTACTGCTCAACTTTATGAACCCTGCCTTGGGGGTAGATGCCGTCACTTATCTGACCCTAATGCAAAAAGCGCAGACCGCGCCCACGACCTTGACGCCGCAAGAGCAGAGTATGGTACAACAATTGCAGCAAGCCCCATTCATTCCTTATAACCTAGATGCGTGGGATGGTTACGCGGTGGCACGCGAGATGATTTATGGTATTGCCAACGCTATGCAAAAAAACTTAGTGGTATTGGCAGGCGATACCCATAACGCTTGGGCAAATAATCTAGTCAATGTCAAAGGTGAACCCGTCGGGGTGGAATTTGCGGTACAATCAGTGACATCGCCAGGTTTTGAAGAATACTTAGCGACAGTTGACCCAAAACAGCTATCGCTGGGGTTACCCATGTTGGTCAAAGGCGGTACGTTAAAATGGTGTGACACCTCTCAGCGCGGTTATATGATTGTGACAGTCACCCCTGAGCAATGCACCAGCGACTGGGTGTTTGTCAGTGATATCACCAAGCCCACCTATACAAGCAGTGTTGGTAAAACCATGCGTGTCAGAGTGGGTGAACCTTATTTGGTTTAGACAACTTTGATAAAACCCAATAAAAAAGCCGCTAACTTAGCGGCTTTTTTTGATACATCATTACATATTTGGGTAATTTGGACCACCACCGCCTTCTGGCGTGACCCACGTGATGTTTTGTGAGGGGTCTTTGATATCACAAGTTTTACAGTGCACACAGTTTTGTGAGTTGATTACAAATTTTGCGCCGCTGTCACTTTGTACCACTTCATATACCCCTGCTGGGCAGTAACGCTGTGCAGGCTCAGCAAAGATTTTGAGGTTACGCTTAATTGGCACCTCTGGATCGGTTAATTTTAGATGACAAGGTTGATCTTCAGCGTGGTTGGTATTGGAGATAAACACGGAAGATAATTTATCAAAGGTCAGCTTACCATCGGGCTTTGGATACTCAGGGATATAAGCGTGGTCTGCGCGCTCAAGCACATCGTAGTCTGGCATTCTGTCACGAATAGTCAGTGGCATTTTACCCTTAAATATATTTTGCTCTAGGAAGTTGAACGCACCGCCCATCCAGATACCCATGCGGTGCATCGCATTTGCGAAGTTACGCGCTTGGTACATGTCGTTGTAGAGCCAGGATGCTTTGAATTTTTGCTCATAAGTTGGCACTTCGTCATGTTGACGACCGGCAGCAATCGCTTCATACACGGCTTCAGCGGCTAACATACCGGATTTGATGGCGGTATGAGTACCTTTGATTTTTGCTGGGTTTAGGAAGCCTGCATCGTCACCCACTAACACACCACCGGCAAAATACAGTTTTGGTAATGAGTTTAAACCGCCTTTGGTCAAGGCACGCGCACCGTAAGATAAGCGTTTACCGCCTTCTAAAATATTGCGAATGAGCGGGTGGGTTTTTAGACGTTGTAACTCATCAAATGGCGATAGGTAAGGGTTGTGATAAGACAAGTCAATCACCATACCAAATGACACTTGGTTGTTTTCATCAAAGTATAACCACCAACCACCGTTACTATGCGTCTCGCTAAGTGGCCAACCTGAACCGTGCAGCACCATGCCTTCTTGGTGTTTGGCAGGGTCAATTTCCCAAAGCTCTTTTAAGCCAATCCCGTAGTGCTGCGGGTCTTTGCCTTCTGATAGGTTAAAACGGCTGATTAAGCGTTTACCTAAGTGACCACGGCAGCCTTCAGCAAAAATGGTGTATTTTGCCAGTAGCTCATAGCCTGGCTCATAGCCTGATTTTGGTTGACCTTCGGCATTGACGCCCATGTCACCTGTCAATACACCACGGACAGAACCATCTTCGTTGTAGAGGATTTCAGCGGCAGAAAAACCTGGGAACATCATTACTTCAAGCTCTTCGGCTTGGGTAGCTAACCAACGTACAAGGTTACCCAATGAGATAATGTAGTTGCCATGGTTGTGCATCAAACTTGGGACGATTTTTTCTGGCAATTCGCGGTATTTGGTCTTATTTTTGAGCATGTAGACGCGGTCACCTTTGGTTTGCACGCGAACGGGCGCACCTTTTTCTTTCCAATCAGGAATCAGTTCAGTCAGTGCATTAGGCTCCATGACCGCACCTGATAAGATATGGGCACCAAATTCTGACCCTTTCTCAACGATACACACGCTAAAATCAGGATTGCCAGCAGCAATGGCAAGTTGACGTAGACGAATTGCCGCAGATAGACCTGAAGGTCCGCCACCCACGATAACTACGTCAAACTCCATTTGCTCGCGTTCGATGTCTTGCATACAAACTCCTTAGAAAAATAAAATTCAGTGATGACAACTTGCTTAACCTTGCGCGCATTGGGTTAAACAATGCGGTTCTTCAGCTTACATCTGACAATACACATAAGTTGCATCACGATGATTTTTGCAAGGCTAGTGATCTAGAAGGTTAGCCTTTGATTATCAGTTCATCAAATAATTGCTGGCACAGGCTGGCAATGTTATCAATGGTTTTCTTGATTTTAACATATAATGAATCGTTATATGAATTCAGAAAAAATACTACTTAGTATAATAGATTAACCGTTTAACCACCTAATATTTTTGCAGGAGAAAATGACTGCCGGGCTTAATTTATCGCATCCAATCTGACTTGTCTTATGCTATCTGTCACCTTTATATACAATAAATCGACACAGGTACTAACAGCGACTATTTGAAACCCAGCGTTGAATTGACTACTATGTACCACAAAGTGATGTCAACACAGCGCATCATGGCATTCATAAACCCATACAATCCTCTAAATCCTAATCTAAATAAAAACTACCATAATACGAGCTATAAAATGACTAATACTGATACTAATAATGTAGCATCTAAACCCAGTTTTGATACTAGCTTTGATATAAGCGAGCTAAGCCAACAAATCGAGCAATCGGTTACTTCGCAAGCCGTAGCAGCCGCAAATCATCCGACACGCCAAATTCCACCGCTTGAAAAATGGCAACCCAAACTCAGCGGTGCGATGGATATGGTGGTCAAAGCCAATGGCGAGTGGTGGCATGAAGGCAGTCAAATCACCCGTCCACTACTCATTGATCTGTTTGCCAAAGTGTTGTGGTCAGAGGTTGATGACAACCACCACGTTCAGTATTTTTTAAAAACCCCTGTTGAGAAATGGCAAATTCAAGTAGAAGACGCGCCACTGCTAGTCAATCAAGTGGACGTCATTAACGAGCAATTTGGTGGTACTAGCAAACCGGTGTTGCAGTTCACCACCACGCAAGGCGATGTGGTGATTGCTGACGAGCAGCATCCGATCCGTTTGGGTTTGCCATTTACCCATGCAAACCAGCATGATGCTGGCTTACAGCAAAAACAAGCCAGTCAGCCTTATCTGTTGGTTCGCCAAAATGGTGACTCAGCATTATACGGACTCATTCATCGCAATGTGTTTTACCATTTGATTAAGTTGGGTGAGTTGGCAGAGGGTGAAGAGGGGACGTCATTGATTTTGCACAGTGGTGATAGCACTTTTACCTTGACGATGACCCTCTAACCAGCCGCTTTAGCCAAATTTTGATAACTTGTGAACCAGCAAGGTGACGAATTTGCTGTCAAATTCAGCAACTGCATTTTTTTGTAGTGAGCGTCTAAAAATTGGTATAAGATAGTGGTCTATTTTATGGGTAGGCGATTATTTTGCGGTTTTATCTAGCAAACACCCTGCGAGTTGGACTGATTAGGCTATGGTAGAGTTAGCAAGCGCGCCGATAGGCGTATTTGATTCTGGGTTGGGCGGATTGTCGGTATTGACCCATTTGCAGCGACGCTTGCCATTTGAACGTTATATCTATCTTGCCGATACCCTGCATGTACCCTATGGCTCACGCAGTGAAGTACAGATTCGTGAACTTACCTTGCAGGCAGTGGACTGGCTACACTCGCAAGGCTGTAAGCTTATTGTGATAGCTTGCAATAGTGCCTCTGCGCATGGATTACAGGCGGCAAGGCGGCAGTATCCTCAAGTACCGATTGTCGGCTTAGTCCCTGCATTAAAACCTGCGGTGATGCAGTCGGCGACCAAGCAAGTCGCGGTGTTGGCAACCCCAGCGACCTTGCACGGGTATTTACTCAATGAAGTTATTGAACAAGTCGCCAAACCGCAGCAAGTGACTGTCCACAAATATAGCTTTAACAGCCTAGTGCCTTGGGTAGAATTGGGTATGCCAAGCCATCACCCAGCCGTGACGGATTTAGATCACTTGCTAAGTGAGTTACAGGATAAAAAGGTAGACCAGTTGGTACTGGGCTGTACCCATTTTCCTTTTTTTAAAGCCTATTTGGCACAGCGTATCGACGAGCTGATGACCCACCAAGCTATGGGGCAAGTGGCATTGATTGATTCAGGCGATGCCATTGCCAAACGGGTGCATGATTTGCTTGAGCAAGCCAATCAGCTTGCCTCTCATAAAGAGCGACCACGGTTACAGTTTTATGCCACCGCCAACTTACCCACTACTGAGCAGGCGGCAACGCGTTTGTTGCAGCGATTTTTGCCAGAGTTGGGGATTGATTTTTTTACCTTGTGTGTGACTCAACATCGCGCAGTGTATTGAACTTGTTTGTTAGTCAGCATGGCTTTTTACCCTTTTAGCTTTTAACGATTTAGCTTCTAACGAGTCAGCTTTTAACCCTTTACTTTTTTAATTAATTGCGTTCATTAGAGCGTTATGGAGAAGATAGCATGTCTCAAAAGAAACGTTATCATATTCATATCTCTTTGGTGAGAAATGAAAATCTCTACCTAGAGAACGCGCTAGAGTACGCGTTATCGACGGATTATTTTTTGACTTGGGATTTGCTTGCGACCCATACCAATTTTGTTGAGTACAGCCGCCAACAAATCGACCAATGTGATTATATGATTTTTATTTTGGGCAATGATTACGGTCATTTAAGCCTATCTGGTGTCAGTTATCTGCACTTATCTTATATCTATGCGTCTTCAAAACGTGTGCCGATGATTGCGTTAGTCAATACCCAACCAAGCCAACATGAGCTATTACGTCAACGGTTGGATTTGTTTAATTTGGTGATTAAAGAGCAAGGTTCGCGGGCAATTCATTTCGATCAGAACCATGATGGTGTGCCAGACTGTGTGCGAATGCTTGAGGAAATCAAAGACAAGTTTCCGCGATCAGGTTGGGTCAAAGACACCCTTCCATTGAGGACGCTACCGACAGGCGCTAGTGGGGATTTGAAGTCGGTTTTTGTCTCGGATAGATTTCATATCCGTAATAGTGTGCAACCCGCCTTAACTGCCAGTAGTCTAGAGCGCGATCAAAAGCCGCCTGAACTTGAAGTCAGACCGACCCAAGTCACGCCAAAAGAGCTCAATGAAGCGTTATTGGTCAATTACACCGCACACGCGTTTGAAGGCGGCAACTTGCGAGAAATCAGCGCAGCTTATACATTTAGCTGGGGCAATATTGTGCAAATGCTACAAGCATTACCGCAACCGTTTACCAGTAATATGATGTTGACCCAAATTAATGATGCCCTCAAAGATGCTGCGATGGCAGAGGCGCTCAAAATCTCACCCAAAATCCATGCCGTCTCTCGCTGTCAAATTAGCAATATCGATTATCAATGGATCAAAAGCCAACTGGTGAAAAAACAATGGTTGGTCTCGGTCAAAGAAGAGCGAAGTATCCGCGAGCTGTGGCAGATTAACATCATTGTACAAGCTTAATCCGTCATTTTTAACACACCTTTTTTAGTGGTTTATCTCAGTATTTTACCCAAGCATGTTATACCAGCTTTCACCAAGCCATGATTTACTCATGTCATGATAATGTTATACAGACCTGCTAACTAGCGTCACATTTGTTTGTGTTATGATAATCTGAAAATGCATATAACGATAACGAGAATAAAAAGAGGAGAAAATTATGAGCAATCATGTGACCCAACAAGCAGACGATCTTGAAAACAACATCAACCAACTTGAAGATACCATGCACGAAGCGCAGCAGTTTCGCACCCTCGAAGAGCAAGTCGAAGATATGAAACGCCGTGGCATCAACCCACGCGATAACTTCAAAAAATGGGATGAAGACGAAGAGGACAATTGGGGCAGCAATTCAAAAGGCGAAGTCAAACCGATCCAAATGGATGATGGTGAAGAGCCCACCCCGCCACCTATTGTATAAGGTTGTACAATGCGCGGATATTAACAAAACCCTATCACTATCAACAAAAAACCCTTAATGGTGACATTAAGGGTTTTTTGTTTGGGGATGAAAAATTGATAAACATTGTAGATGACTAAGTCCCAAATACCTCAGGTTTAAATCATTTAAGGTTTCAATGACTAAGGCGTTGTCACCCCACCTTGCCCATTATCGATACGATAGTAACTCGTGCGCCCATTGGCATCGCGTATCATTTTAGTGGGCGTGGCAGTAACCGTTGAATTCGGTACAGACTGGTATCGAACGGGCGTTTGGGTCGGGTATTGGGTTGGATACTGAGCATTGCCTGTTGGCTGAGTCATTAGCATACGGTAGAGTTTCATACCCGCACGACCATCCGGGTTGACACCTTGCTGCCGTTGAAAATCTTGAATCGCATAGCGCGTTTTATCGCCAATCATGCCATCAGCTTGACCAATATCATACCCACGATTAAGTAGTGCTTGCTGAATTTCACGGGCTTGACGGCGACTAATACCGGCATCATCCGTTGGCCAAGGTGTGACAAAGCCGACATTGCTAGTACGGTTTTGGCTAATCATATCGGATAAATGCGCAATCGCTAGCGCGTAGTTCTCTGACGCATTGTAACTATAAAACGCATCGAAATTTTTACCCACTAAGAACGCCGGGCCTTTAATACCCGCAGGTAATAGCAAACCTGTACTATCAAGGCTAGAAGGTAGCGGCTGACCATTGGCAAGAGTCAGACCTTGACTGCGCCAGTAGCTCATCGGTTTTTTGGCCTTGCGGTTGCTATCTGCCCAAAACCCTGCAGGCAACTTGACCTCAAATCCCCAAGGTTCGCCCGTGCGATAACCTGCTTTATCCAAGAAATTGGCCGTTGACGCGAGCGCATCAGCTTGGCTGTTGACCAAATCTTTACGTCCATCACCATCAAAATCTTGCGCCAAGCGTAAGAAGGTACTTGGCATAAACTGGGTTTGCCCAAACGCGCCTGCCCATGAGCCAGTCATATCATCACGGCGGATGTCACCATTTTGCAAGATACGCAGCGCGTTGGCGTATTCCGTGCGAAAGTACGATTGACGACGATCAAAGCAAGACAGGGTCGCTAACGACTGGATTAAGTCTTTTTTACCCAGCTGTTTACCAAAGTTAGATTCCACCCCCCAAACACCGAGTACATCCGTTCCTTTCACGCCATAGCGCTGCTCGATGCGGCTTAACGTACTTTGCAGTTGGTTTTTGGCATTGATACCGTCTTGCACACGCTCTTCATCGACCAAACCTGAGAGATAGTCCCACACTTCTTTTTGAAACTCAGGTTGATAGTTGAGCGAGACAATCACGCTAGGGTCAGGCTCAGTTGGGCGATATTGTTCTAAAGTGCTGGCTACACCGCGAAAGGTGCTGCTGTTTTTGAGATTGGATAAACACTGTTGAAACTGGGCATTGCTAAGATTAGGCGGTGTCGGTGCGGCATTGGCTTGGCTAATCATCGCCACGCCTGCCAGCGCCATAAAAATCGGAAGTAAACGCATAACAAACCTTGAATAGTGATAGATAAAGACATCAACAAACGGGGTGAATTTTGACTCATTCAAGGGTATAAAAAAAGCCCGCTTAGTGAAAGGAGTAAATGCATTTAATTACATTTTTTCACATTGGGTGATAAAGCGTTAATTTTTGCACGGTTATAGTAAGTCCAATTATTTAACGCGAAAAAATTGGGCATTAACGCGGTAAAGCCCAATTTTGGAAAGACTAATAAGTATCAATAAAATCACAATACGCGTTATTGTTCGATCATAAAACCGCTAAAATATTGTTTAAGCTTAGCAAGCTTGGGCGGAATCACAAAGTTGCAATAGCTTTGGGTCGGGTTGTTGGCGTAATAGTCTTGGTGGTAGTCCTCGGCAACGAAAAACTGCGCAGCAGGATGCACTTCGGTCACCACCTTGATGCCTTGCTCATCACGAAGCTCACCAATCACACGGTCAATGGTCGGTTTTTGCTGCGCTTCATCGGTGTAAAACACCACAGAGGCATATTGTCTGCCGACATCATTACCTTGACGGTCTTGTGTCGTCGGATCATGGGTGGCAAAGAAAATATCCAATACCGTCTCAAGCGGAATAATGGTCTCATCAAAATCGACTTTAATCACTTCGACATGACCGGTATCGCCGCCACAGACGGCTTTGTAGTTGGCGCTTACTTCATCACCGCCCATATAGCCTGATGTGACATCGGTCACACCTTTGACATGACTAAATACGGATTCGGTACACCAAAAACAGCCACCGCCTAAAATAATCGTTTGCATAATAGTACCTTTTTATGGTTATTTCATTGGTTTGATATAAGGGTTAAAATAAATTATTAAAAGTAAAACGGGTGAAAATGTTAGAATAGCAAAGTTTACTCGCCATTCAAGTTAGGCAATGTAAACCAAGTTTCCGCTATCTAAAAACCTGACAGTTTAAGCGTTTGTTAAGCGTTCCTTAAGCATTTTATTGTTGAAGCGAGCATAAAACTGTCAGCGATACTAAGTCAGCGATACTGAGTCTTAGTAACGCTCAATCAGCCATAGTGAGTCAGCCGCATGAGTCAGCCCCAAGCCAAACCACCCCTCGATACCTTATTTACCACGCCGCTAGATGCCAATGCGCGGTTTAGCTTTGATGAGCAAGTGGTGGCTTGTTTTCCCGATATGATTCGCCGTAGTGTGCCTGGGTACGGACAGATGCTCGCCATGTTGCCGATTTTTGCCAAACGCCATTGCCAGTTTCGCCAAACCAATAGCGACGGCAATAAAGTCAGCCGCGTCTATGATTTGGGCTGTTCACTCGGGGCGGTGAGTTTTGCGCTCGCAGGCGAGTTTGCGCCGCAAGATTTGCAAATCAAAGCCATTGATATCTCAGAGCCGATGATCGCCAAAGCGCAAAGTGTACTGATGCAGCATTATCCTGAGCATGATATCGAGCTGATTTGCGCTGATGTGTGTGAGGTGGCGTTTGAGCGGTGCGATATGATTGTGCTCAATTTAACCTTGCAGTTTTTATCCCCTGACAAGCGCGAGCAGTTACTCAAACGCTGTTATGATGCGTTGGCTGAAGGCGGTATTATGATTTTGACCGAAAAAACCCATTTGCTCGATGAAGCGGACGATGCCTGGCGTGTTGAGCGGTATTATGATTTTAAACGCGCCAATGGCTATAGTGAGATGGAAATCAGTGGTAAACGCAATGCGCTCGAGAATGTGCTTATCACCGATACCCTCAATTTTCATCATCAGCGTTTAGCAACAGTAGGGTTTGACCGCCATTTGACGTGGTTTCAGTTTTTAAACTTTGCGTCGATTATTGCGTTTAAGTGATGATTGCCCTTAAAAGATGAAAACCTGTCAATCCTAAAAGAGTCCACCATGAACCATACCATCAAAACTGCCGAAACCGACGTCTATCTTACCTTGCTGCAATTGGCGGAAAAATACCCAGTTGCCAATGAATGGCTTGCCAAGTTGCCCAACTGGCTCGCTACCATCAAAGACAAATCACGCTACGCCCATGCCCCATTTTATCAATCGCTTATTGAGCGCTTGCCCGTGGTTGACAACGCGCAAGTAGACTTAAATCAACCCTGTATCACCGCAGCATTTGATTGGCAAGACAATGAATACAAGCAAACCCATGCGCTACTCAAACGTTTGATGCCGTGGCGCAAAGGCGGTTTTTTACTGGGTCAAGATGACCTGCAAATCCATATTGATACCGAATGGCGTAGTGACTGGAAATGGGATAGGGTATTGCCGCATATCAGCCCACTTCACGGCAAACGCGTGCTAGATGTGGGTGGTGGTTCGGGTTATCACGGTTGGCGTATGGCGGGCGCAGGGGCAAGCACGGTGATTGTGATTGACCCATCGTGTCTGTTTTATCACCAGTTTATGGCGATTCGGCATTTCGTCAGAGACGCTGACCGTAACGATTACGGACGCAACACAGTGCACTATGTGCCCGTACCGCTTGAAGCCTTGCCCAATCCTAGCCTGACTAGCGGGCAAGCAGGGCTGTTTCATACCGTGTTTAGTATGGGCGTGCTGTATCACCGCGCGTCACCGTTTGAGCATCTTGAGCAATTATACAATCAACTAGCAAAAGGCGGAGAATTGGTACTAGAAACCCTGGTGATTGAAGGGGATGCAACATCCGTGCTAGTGCCAAGTGAGCGCTATGCACAGATGAATAACGTGAATTTTATTCCATCGGTTGCGGCACTGTCGCTATGGCTGTACAAAGTAGGCTTTGTGGCGGTGCGCTGTGTCGATGTGGATGTGACATCGACGGATGAACAACGCAAAACCGACTGGATGGATTATCAATCTTTAAGCGATTTTCTTGACCCCAATGATAGCAGCAAAACCATCGAGGGCTATCAACGCCCGACCCGTGCGGTGATGATAGCCAAACGACCGTAACGGTAACATAAACAAGTAACATGGGTAATGCGGTTTGGGGTAATGGCGTTTTAGGCTAGTAAGGTTTAGAGCAGGGTAGTTTAAAGCGTCCTACTAAAATACCACTCCAAGACCATTTTGATGAGAAAGCCAAAAAAACCGCCGCCCAATGCCAAAAAAATCCAAAATGTGCCTTGTTTGCCTGCATTGTTTTTCTTGGAAATATCGTACATGATAAAAAATAAAAACGCGATAAAGATAGGCAGCAGCACATACATGCCAAGTTTGGTGATTAACTCACTAGAGACTAAAACAAACATGTTATTATCCTATGATTGTCATCAGACATTAAAAAATTTTAGCACATATTATACGCCAAAAAACCGCGTTTCCTTGTAATGGCATGTATCTTTTGACAGGATTATAATGAAAAAACCATCAAAAATTGGTATATTGAACGCCAAAATCAATCTCCCTCGATTGTGAGCGAGTGATAGCGTCAAATCGATGGTGATTCATTGATTTATCGTGCTTTTTTAGCTATCAATCCTGCAACAAAACCTGTGAGCCAACAAAGAGAATTTCCATGTCAGAACAACAACCCGTCATTTCGCAAGCCTTAGCATTAGTGGTGGAATCACTAAAACAACAGCAAATTTTGCCAATCGATTGGGTTGATAACAGTACCATCAGCCGCACCAAAGACCAAGCGCACGGCGATTTTGCTAGTAACCTTGCCATGATAGCTGCCAAGACTGCCAAGAAAAACCCGCGTGAACTGGCGCAAACCATCGTGGCGATGTTGCCTGCCTCGGACATGATTAGCAAAGTTGAGATTGCAGGACCGGGGTTTATTAACTTTTTCTTAGATGATAACGCGCGTTTTGCTATCTTAGACACCATTATGGAGCAAAAAGGCGACTTTGGTACATCCGAAGAATTTGCCGGTCAAAAAATCCAAGTTGAGTTTGTCTCTGCCAACCCAACCTCAAGCCTACACGTGGGTCACGGTCGAGGCGCTGCGTTTGGCATGAGCGTGGCCAATTTACTAGAGGCGGTTGGCTACCAAGTCGGGCGGGAATATTATGTCAATGATGCGGGTCGTCAGATGGATATTTTGGCAACCAGTACCTATTTGCGCTACCTTGAGCTGTGCGGTGAGCCAATTGTATTTCCCACCAATGCGTACCAAGGCGATTATGTCAAAGATATTGCCAAACCCATCAAAAAACAGCATGGCGATAGCCTAAAAACCGCCTGGGAACATATGCTACTCAATGTACCTGCCGATGCCCAGTACCAAATCGATGCCAACGGCGAAAAAGTATGTGTGTCAGGTGATAAAGAAGCCCATATTGACGGGCTGATTGCCAATGCCAAAGCCAATTTGGGCGATAACTATCAGATTTTTCATGAAGCTGCACTTAGTACCATCTTGGCAGATATCCAAGATGATTTGGCGGATTTTAATGTCCATTTTGACCAATGGTTTAGCGAAAAATCAATCCAAGATGCCATTGTGCCTGCTTTGGAATTATTAGAGCAGCGGGGGTTTTTATACCAAAAAGACGGCAACTTGTGGTTTAAATCCACCGAATTTGGCGATGAAAAAGACCGTGTCGTCCGCCGTGCCAATGGTCAATTTACTTATTTTGCCTCGGATATCGCCTACCACAAAGACAAGCTTGACCGCGGCTATGACAAAATTATTGATGTATGGGGCTCAGACCACCACGGCTACATCAAACGCGTGAAAGCGGCATTGACGGCGATGGGCTACGATGCCCAGCGTATGGATGTGATTTTGGTGCAGTTTGTCACCCTATGGCGTGGTACAGAGCAAATCCAGATGTCATCACGCTCAGGTCAGTTTGTGACCTTACGTGAGCTGCGTCAAGAAGTCGGCAATGATGCCGCGCGCTTTTATTATGTCGCGCGTAAACCAGAACAGCACATTGACTTTGACTTAGAACTTGCCAAATCCCATACCAAAGATAATGCGGTATATTATATTCAATATGCGCATGCGCGTATTTGCCGTGTGCTTGAGCGTACTGAAGAGCGCGGTATCAAGGTCGATGACAAAGCCGGCAAAGCCCACCAGCATCTGTTGACCCAATCTGTCGAAACGGATTTATTGAGCTTGCTGGCTTCTTACCCTGAAGTGCTACGCCGTGCTGCGGTCAACTATGAGCCGCATTTATTGACCAATTACCTCAAAGATTTGGCAAGTTTGTTCCACGGTTGGTACAACGATAACCGTATCTTACCCAAAGATGGCGAAACCCCGACCCAAGATGAGCTTGACTTAATGCAGGCGCGTCTGCGGTTATCAAAATCGGTACGCCAAGTGATTCAAAATGGCTTAATTTTGTTGGGATTAACGGCACCAACCAGTATGTGATATGATTAAGATACGCTAAAAACGCTGTAATATTACCGTATCCCATGTCGTAGGAGATAATGATGGCAAGACCCAAAGGAGCGACCCCGCGTAAAGCGCCAAGTACGATGTCGTTTTTTGCTGCCATGTTGGTGGGCATGATATTGACCGTGGGGATTGGTTTGTTTGTTTATTTGTGGAATCCATTTAACCAAGGCAAAACCACGAGCAGCGACGAAGCGCCGATGGTGCAGCCAAAGGTGCAAGACAAACCCAAAACCAATAACTACGAGTTCTATGACTTACTCAAAGAACAGCAGGTCAGTGCAGTCCCCGACGAGGCCGCTGCTAGTCAGCCAGTCTCGGCGCAGCCTGATGTGGTGTTGACCCAACCTGACAGCACCAGTGCGCCAAAATCAGCGAATGTCAGCGTGGTCGATAATCCCTTGTTGTCTGATGATAACGGTACCAAGCCACGCGCTTCAGCCAACAATAGCACGATAGACACCAGCACCGCTGCCGATGACAAAAGCAGTGCCGATGCCATAGTGATTGGCAATGAAGAGCCTACGCGGACTTATATCTTGCAAATCAATAGCTTTGATAATGCTGATGATGCGGATAAACGCCGTGCTGAAGTGCTAATGGCGGGGGTGGATGCCCAAATCGTCAAAAAACGCTTAAGCAATGACCAAACTGTCTATCAAGTTATCTCTCGCGCCATGAGTAGCCCAGAGATGGCGGCACAAGCCCAGCGCCAACTACAAAATAGCCGCATTGATTCACTGATTGTCGAGCAGCGTCGCTAGGCTGATTTGCAGGCAAAAAAACCGTGTTGTGATAACACGGTTTTTTATTTTTTGGTGGCATTAAGCTTTTTTACGACTAAATTTGCGTTGCTTTTTGTTTTGCAGTTCAGTCAAGGTGCGTTTGATTTCCTCATCAGTCAGTTGTGAAATTTGCTGTAAGATATGCATCACGTCCATATTAAGGATAAATCGCGCGCTTTTTGCCATGGTATGAATGCGAGCATCAAACTCAATCACCCCGCTAGCCGACACCGTAATATAGCCCAAACGCTCTAGCGCATCCATAAAGCTAGTAAACAAGGCACGGTCAAAGAAATCTGGCATGTCATCTTCGTATAGCACGGATAGGCGCTGACCGAGCAGATGACCCAAATCAATCACTTGATCTTTGGTGAGTTTGCCTGAGCCTTGCTGACTCAGCAGCGCAAGTACCATAAAGTAGCGCTCTAAACTTTGCTCAACTGAGTTGGCAAGCACTGTCAACTGCTGATAGCTACGGGTATTCGGCTCTGGCGTGGTCAGGATGCGATGACCGTCCGCATTCACCCCTTTGTCCACGATGATTTTTTCTTCGACTAAAGTATCGATATGCTCACGCAAAGTGTCATTTAGGGTGCGCAGTGGGTATTTCAAAAACAACTCTGCTTGCAAGAAAGGATACATAATACCCACCACCCGCTCAATGGTGTTTAGGCTCATGGTGCCATTACGCTGTATCAATGAGGCACACAGTGACGCGATGATATAAATATGCAAAATATTGTTGCGAAAATAGCTCAGTAGCGGCGCTTGACCGTCCGCAATACGAATCAAGTCACCGAGCACATGTGGGGTGCGCTCGATGAGTTTAAGCTTGACACCATAGTTAATAATGGATTCTGGGCTTTGCTGGGTGATTGATACATCATCATCATACGGGATTTTTTCTGCGATACGTTGATACAGTGCCAACTGTTCACGACAGCTTTGCTCATCGAGTGCACCATGCGGCGTATCGAGCAGTACTAAAGATAGCAAAGTGACTGGATTAAGCACCGCAGAGCGGTTGATACGCTGCATGATTTTGATGCCCAAATTGTCAATCATGTGAGTGACATTGGCAGGCATATCACTATCGGTACGGTCTTTGGGTAGGGTATTTGGGGCAACCTCAAATTTTTTCATAAAATCAGCTAGATACAGCGGCTGACCAAAACTGACGTGCACATGACCGAAGATACGCTCGATTTTTCGGCTGGCTTTTAATAGACCTAGCAGCGACTCGGATTCTTTGGGCTTACCTTTAAGCTCACCCACATAAGTGCCGCCTTCCATAATACGTTCATAACCGATGTAGGTCGGGATAAAGACAATCGGTTTGCCCGCTTGGCGCAGATGGCTTTGTACTGTCATCGCTAGCATTCCTTTTTTGGGCGGTAACAAGCGACCTGAGCGCGAGCGTCCGCCTTCAATGAAGTACTCAATCGGCGTGTTGCGCATCAACATACTATGTACGTATTCACGAAACACCGCAGAGTACAGCGGATTGCCTTTAAAACTGCGACGCATAAAGAAAGCGCCGCCATTGCGTAGTATTTGACCTAGCACGGGGATGTTTAGATTCTCGCCTGCGGCAACGTAGGGCACCCGCAACCCACGTTTATAAATTACGTATGACAGCAACAGATAGTCCATGTGACTGCGGTGGCAAGGCACATAGATGATTTCATGGTCGGATGCCAGTTCGCGTACCCGCTCAAAGTGCGCCACTTCAACCCCGTCATACAACTGTGTCCACAGCCAGGTCAAAAAGCGGTCAAAAAAGCGCACGGTTGCAGACGAGTAGTCACTGGCAATCTCGTTCAAATAGCCACGCGCCAATTTGCGGCTTTTGGCGAGTTCACGTGAGTTTTCTTTGCTATCGACATTCACGGCATGCTGAATGGCAGGCGTATACAGAATTTTATCGACCACATTGCGACGGTCTGATAAGTCAGGGCCCAAGATGGCTTCTTGTTGTTTATCCAGATAACCTTCTAAACGCTGCTGTACCCGTTCAGTGATGGTGTGTAAATGATGGCGGTCGTTACTAGCAGTATCAGTGGGTGCCACGCTATCGGCTTGCAGCACAGGGTTCTTGCTAATCTCATCTTCGATGATGCCACGCAGGTCTTTGGGTGAATGAAACTGCACATAGGTATCCCGCCCTTTGACCCCGATATTAAATAGCTGTTTACTGATGGTGGGTACTTGCCATTCATCAGCGGTGAGGAGGTTAAACAGCGAATCTTCTTTTTCTGGGGCGCGTCCCCACAAGATAGTGACAGGGATAAAATCAATGTGTAGTGTTGGGTATTGCTCGACGGCTTCAATCAAGCGTAATAGGCGAGGTGAGAATACGGCGCTGTCATGAGACAGCTTTTCTGTTTTATGGTGATGCAAAAAAATCATTGCGGTATTTTCATCAATACCATGCGCCCGATCGATGACATTGGCTAGGGCAGGGGGTAGGTCGTATTGTTTGGTTTCTAGGTCAATTAAAATACTGTTGCTACGAGAATACTCTTTGAGCACATAAAAGGTGAGTCGCTGGCTTGAGGTATTGGTATTGGCGCTTGCTAAGTTATTGCTAGCTAGCGGTAAATTATCATCGCTAACATCGGTGCTAGTTTCGCTAATATTGGGGATGTCGCCGATGAGTTGGGATTTGACGGCGAGCCCCAATAATTTGCCAGAGACTTGTCGGTAAAGATTTTTTAACAGCGGGGTCGCAGCAGGATGGGTACCTTTGTTGTTCGCTTGGGTAGTGCCTGAATTTTTCCCTACGTGATTCATAGTATGCCTAGTGATTGCGTGATTTTTTCGTAAGTTTTTTAAAGATAAATACAAGGTTTAAAATATGTCTTATCATGCCATAGATTGATGAATTTCTAAACCTTATCACTCAAAAATTCTTGTATAATGAGTGACTTTAATCCATTTTATCTACCCAAAATAACGTTAATGATAAGAGCGTCTATGGCAAGCCAGCAAGATATAAACCATACCCATACGATTGATATCACTCACCAACCACAGGTGCCCGTAACAGCCGTAACGCAGCAGTTTGAGCCGCAAGCGATTTGGCAACAATTAGTCACGCAGTTATTGGAAACCTTAACCCTCGTGCCGTATCAAGACAGTGTATTTATTGGGCAAAGCCACGACTATGTCGGTGCGCGTATCTTTGGTGGGCAAGTACTGGGGCAAGCATTGATGGCCGCCAGCCATACTGTGGAGCATGCAAAACCTTGCCACTCATTTCATGGCTATTTTTTGCGCGGTGGCGATATCAATAAGCCTGTATATTACCAAGTCGAGAAATTACGTGATGGTCGTAGCCTTGCCTCACGTCAAGTGATAGCACGCCAATATGATGACGATAATCAACCGAGCATTATTTTTACCATGATGGCGTCTTTTTCACCGTTTGAAGAAGGGCTTGAATATCAACAAGCGATGCCAACGTATCCTGCGCCAGATGTGTTGCTGACCGAGCAGCAGCTCAAAGACCAAGTGGTAGGCAAAATCCCTGATGCCCTAAAAGCGCGCTTTATGCGCCAGCGTCATATCGAAATCAAGCCAGTACAGCCGCGTGACCCGATTCATCCAAAAATCATGGAGCCTAGCCAAGCCAACTGGCTACGTATTCCGCAGCTGGGTAAACAGTCAATTCAAGTGCAACAAGCACTGCTCGCATTTTCTTCTGATTTTTATTTGATTGGTACAGGGCTGATGCCACACGGGATTAGCTTTATGACCAAAGGCTTGCAAGCGGCAAGTATCGACCATAGTATGCATTTTCACCGCCCATTTGATATGAATGATTGGTTACTCTATAACATGTGGTGCGATACCACGTCACAGTCAAAAAGCCTAAACCACGGTCAATTTTGGCAAAATGGCAAATTGGTCGCCACAACCCAGCAGCAAGGGCTAATGCGACTGCGCTAGTGATTCAATAATTTTTATCTTGTGTTAACTCGTGTTAAATAGTAGCCGTATGAGAGAGGAAAATATGTCCAATCCCCCAATGAGTGATGCTGCCCGTCAGAACATCGCCCAACAAGACAATCACCCATTAAAAGGCTTTGCTGTTATCTATGAGCAAAAAGTGGAATGGGGCGATATGGATGCGTTCAATCATGTCAATAACGTGGTGTATTACAACTATGCCCAGCGCGCGCGTATCCACTACCTTGAACAAGTCGATATGTTTAACTTACAAACCCATACCGTGATTGCTTCGTCATCTTGCCAGTATTTGAATTCGGTCACTTTCCCCGATGTGCTTTGGATTGGCATTCGTGCCAAAAAAATAGGTAATACCAGTCTGACCCATGACTATGTTTACTTTAGCACGGCCCAGCAAAAAGTCGTCGCTACCGTGTCGTCCGTCATTGTGTTTTTTGACCAAAATGGCAAAAACAAACAACCGATTTCTGAGGGTCAACGCCAACAACTTGCCGAGTTAGAAAGTCATACGGTTTAACTGTTGCTAAAATTTAACTGTTACTAAAATTGTTAAAAAAAAGCCACAAGCTGCAATGCTTATGGCTTTTTTTGTCTGATAAATTGCTATCTGATGAATCATTCTTTGTGGTCTGGGTTAGCAACGGTTTCGACCAAGTTTAGGTCAAACCCTGATAACGCGTTGAATTTGAGCGGTGATGACAGCAAACGCATGTCACGCACGCCCAGATAACGTAAAATCTGTGAGCCAACCCCAATGCTGCGGTAGGGTTGGTGATTAAGCGGTGAGTTGGGTTTGTCAGCGACAAAGTTATCGAGCGCTTCGCCCATATCAATCGCTTGCTGATGCCCAATCCAGACAAACACGCCACGCTCTGATTCGCTGATTTCTTTGAGTGAGGCATGGATATCCCAGTTACTCTTACCGCTGTTGGGTAGCTGCACGGTGAATAAATCGCGCAATGGTTGGAAACTATGCACCCGCACAGTGCTCACGCCTTCTTGAGGGTTGCCTTTGACCAGTGCCAAATGGGTATCCTCTGAATTTTTTTCTTTAAAACGATAAGCAGTAAACTCACCAAACTCAGTTTGCATAGGATAGGTTGCAACCATTTCGACCGTTTGCTCGTTGGCAATACGGTAGTTAATCAAATCGGCGATGGTGCCGATTTTTAAGCCATGTTCTTTGGCAAAAATCTCTAGGTCATCACGGCGCGCCATTTCGCCATCTTCTTTGATAATTTCACAAATCACTGCGGCAGGTTCAAGTCCTGCCAAGCGTGTTAGGTCACAGCCGGCTTCAGTATGACCGGCACGATGTAGCACACCGCCATTTTGTGCCACGATCGGGAATACATGACCAGGTTGTACGATGTCTTCTGGCTTGGCAGTCGAAGACACTGCTGTTTGGATGGTTCTGGCGCGATCTGCTGCTGAAATACCTGTGGTGACCCCTTCTGCCGCTTCAATCGATACCGTGAAGTTGGTGCTAAATTTAGCGCCATTTTTATCCGACATAAGCGGTAAATTAAGCTGTTCACTGCGGTCAGCGGTGATGGTCAAACACACCAAGCCACGCGCATGAGTAATCATAAAGTTAATATCTTCTGGGCGTACATGGGTGGCTGCCATCAACAAGTCGCCTTCGTTTTCACGGTCTTCATCATCCATCAAAACGACCATTTTGCCTGCACGGATGTCATCGATAATTTCTGCCGTTGTATTAAATGCCATAAAAGTGCCTTTGTTAGCTATTTATTGGAATAACATTGATTAAAAAACTAAAAAACTGATTAACAAATAGGGACAGAAAATAAGCGCTATCAGCTAGTATTGTTCAAAATATTGTCAAAATTAACCTTAACATCACCTCATCAAACTGGGTGAAGCTAGTATGCGCGCCCATTTCTTATTTGCGCGCTATTATAGCATTAACTCAGTGAGTCTAAGCAGCGAAATATTGATAGCCATAAATGTTAGTACTACACTCAGATAAAACATGCGACTAAATTTGTCAAAAAATTAACAAAAATTGACAATTTTGTATAATTTTTGAACAAAATTTTAAAAAAATGGTATATTATTAGTTAATAATTAATAAAAATTACATTTTTAATACGTTTTAAAAACGCTATTAAAAAGTCATAGACGTCTAACCGATTTACTTACCTAAGGATTCTGTGATGTCAGTCTTTTATCTTATCTACACGAGCAAAATTACCTTACAAGCAAGCTTGCATAACATGACATTGATTGATATTTATCGTCAGGCAGCTGCGCGCAACACCCAGGCAAATGTCAATAGCGTACTATTTTTTAAGCAAGGCAACTTTCTACAATATATGGAAGGCAGCAAGAACGCGATAACCCAGCTATTTGACAAAATCAACGCCGATAAAAGACACAAAAATATTCACGTCATTGAGCAGGGACAGGCGCCCAATAGACTGTTTGGGCATTGGAAAATGCACTGCATCAATTTAGATAACGTCAACGATATGGATGATGTCGATGATATTAGCCCCCTGCTAGGCTATTTTGAAACTGCGCAATTTGATAGCGCCAGTGTACCAAGGTTACTTGCGGATGTAGAAAACTATTATCGTTCGGGCAAATGGCAAAGGCATCAACATACCAACTTTGATAAGGGCAGTTATAGCCATGCCAAGCTGCGCCGCTTGGGCTTTAAGCATCGCTATTTTTTGTGGATTCAGCTTGGGTTTTTATTGGTGTTTTTATTGCTGGTGATATACTGGGTATTACAGAATAGGGTTCATTTGGCTGCGCTAAATCATCCATTGTCTGCTTTGACGGGTTTTTTAGCCGCCGCGCTTTAATCATCGCTCTTCAATGATTACCCTTTAGCCACTGCTTTTTTAACCACTGCCCTTTAACCACTGTATAAAGGCATAGGTTTGCTGTTCTTTGGCATTATCAGCAAAGTCAAACAACCGCGTGCCCAGCAAATTATCAGGCAGGTACTGCTGTGGGTGGTAATGGTTGGGGTAGTCATGCGGATAGATATAATTGGCGCCATACCCTTCGGCGCGCATCAGCTTGGTGACGCCATTACGCAAATGTAGCGGTACAGGCGATTGGTCATTTTCAGCCAGTCGCATCGCTTTATTTATGGCTTGGTAACTAGAATTGGACTTCGGCGAGGTCGCCAAATACACCACCACTTGCCCCAAAATAATCCGCGCTTCAGGCATACCGATGCTCTGCACACTTCGCAGGGCGGTATCGGCAAGTAGTAACGCATTAGGATTGGCAAGTCCGATATCTTCACTTGCCAAAATCACCAACCGCCGCGCAATAAAGGCAGGGTCTTCGCCCGCTGTCAGCATCCGCGCCATCCAATACAGTGCTGCATCAGCGTCACTGCCGCGGACTGACTTAATCATCGCTGACACTAGGTCATAATGGCCATCACCCGATTTGTCGTAGCGTACCAAGCTTGCACCTGCCACCGCGATGACATTGTCATCAGTCACCACAATCGCTGACTGGCTGCCTTGCTTAAAATTGGGGCTTGATTGAATGGCGAGTTCAAGTAAATTCAATGCCTTACGCGCATCGCCTTGCGATAGTGCAAAAATCGCCTGACTTGATTGTATTTCAATCTTAAATTGTTTAAAAACTGCATCATCGTTGATGGCACGCTGTAGTACTTGGCTAATTTCATCTTCACTCAAGGGATTGAGCCGATATACTTGGCAACGAGACAATAGGGCATTGTTGACACTAAACGAGGGGTTTTCGGTGGTCGCACCAATTAAAGTAATATCCCCTGACTCAACCGCGCCGAGGAGTGCGTCTTGCTGGGCTTTGTTAAACCGATGAATCTCATCGACAAATACCACCGGCGGCTCGCCAAATAAGCCGTCATCTTTTGCCAGTACTTCACGCAGCTCTTTGACCCCTGCATTGATAGCCGAGAGCGGGCGAAAAGGACGACCCACTGCATCGGCTAATAGCATGGCTAGGGTGGTTTTGCCGATGCCTGCTTCGCCATGCAAAATAATCGATGGCAAGTAACCTTGCTCAACAATACGGCGAATCGGTGCATTGGCACCGAGCAAATGGGTTTGTCCGATTACCTCGTCAAGCGACTTTGGGCGGACACGTTGGGCAAGGGGGATTTGAGCGAGTTGATTCATCATTAAGGTATAAGTTTAACTGGATTACTTAGTCGAAGGTTTTCAGCGATTTGACTATTTTTTAAATTGGAATTGTAGCTAAGTGCGGTACTTATTTAGTAAAACTAACTTAGTGAAAGTAGCTTGGTAAAAGTAGTTTGGCACAAGTAGCTTTGCAAATTAACTTGGTAAAAGTAACTGCATCAAAAACAACGAGGGTTTTTTAAGAATTTTAGCATGCTTAAATGACAGCGGTAAGCTAACTTGTTTGATTTGTGTGACTACTTGGATTGAGAAATATTTTTACTTTGTTAAATAAAAATAAACAGTAATGATGTGAGGCTTAATGAGCCATATTTTTAAAAAAACTACAATATTGTTAATATGACAAGTGTAGATTGACGGGTCAGTTTTTTCTTTTTACAATCTCATACTTTAGTTAATATTCAAACTGACAGTTAGTGCTCACTTTGGTATTTCATTATTATTTAATTAAGCATTATTTAACAAGACAGTTTTTTATAAGACAGTTTTTTGGTAATACGGGCATCGTAACAGCGACCGCATCAATTACTAGGGTAATTGACGGCTTGCGGGGTTGTTATGTTGCGGCAAAGCCATAGGCAAGTTATTAGCGAGTCGTATGAAATTACACCAATCCATCAAACCATCGACTTACCCAGTAAGCCATCATCTGCAGCCACTATCACGCGTGCTTACCCTATCTACGTTTACGGCGGCAATGGTTTCGTTGAATTTGTCCTTATCTTTGGCTGCGACTGCTGCGACCACGGTCACCAAACCCAGCACTACCAAAACGACCCCGACAAAAACTACAACAAAAACCACAACCACGACCACAACAAAAACCACCAAAACGACCAGTAGTTCCACTAAAAATGCTAACAAGCCGCCTGTTAAAACATCGGCTAAAATCACGCCAGTAGCGCCAACCATAAAGCCCACTAGCAGATTGCAGCCCAGTACCAGTGGCGACATCGCAGAGTTTACGCCGGTAATCAATACCCCGCCCAATCCTGAGCCTGTACTCAATGCTAGCCCTGTCACGGACGCACCATCAGCAGACACGCCATCGAAAAAAACCGCGACCCGCGCCAATGACGTCAAAGGTGGCAAAGTAGCTGGGCTCAGCTACGATCCTACTATCAATAATGGGGTGCCTTATCCGCCAAGTTATGGCCTGGATGTGCCCAGTAATTTGACACTGGCACAAGCGCAGCAGTACCTAGTCAAAGTATCACCCAAAGTCGCGGCTGACAATGCGGCAATCGTGAGTAATGAGCTGCGAGCTGAGTCGACCAAAGGCTTAAACAAACCGATTGTGTATCTGGGTGCCAGTGCCACGCATGTACATGTGGATAACAATATAGATACCACGGGCATTAAAAACAACCTAGCCATTGACAACGCAGTCAATAACAATATTGGCAATTTGCCCATCACTTTGCCACTGCCTACCACCCCTGTTGATATCGGTGGCTTAATCACCGACCCGATTCCCAATAGCATCCCTGCCAATGTCGACAAAAATAGAACAGGCGCAAATGTCACCGTGCTGTGGTCTGCTTATAACGGACATAAAACCGAAGCAGTGACCAGTTTGCTCAATGGTATGACGGATGAAAGCCGTGCCGATGCTGACTTGTCACTGGATGAACAATACACCACGCTTACCAAACGCTATTTTCAAACCCAGCTTGCCATCATGGCAGCTTATCTACGCGCCGATGCACTCAATGCGATTCGTGCCACCGACCATGCCGCACAGCGCGCACTGGATGTGGGGCTGATTTCAAAAGTCGAGCGTTTGGAAGCCAAAAAAGCCTTAGCCGATGCCGAATACGAAAATAGCAAAGCGCTGAACGATGCTGAGCTTGCCATGACCGCGCTACAGCGATTACTGCGGACGCCGTATTTTATCAAACCGACATCGCCTTTATTTGTATCCACCAAGCCGTTGCCGCCGCTGAGTTATTTTCAGCAGCAGGCTAAAATGCATCACCCAGGGTTTGATAAGGTTGCCGCCAAATACAACCAAGCCAAAGCGCTGCATGAATTTAGTGAATCCGCCTACAAACCCAATGTCACCGTCTTTGGTCGCTCTGAAATCGACGCTGACCCAAATTGGATTGCTGGAGTGTCTGCCAACTGGAAATTGTGGGGTGGGGTAGATCGCCGTACCAGTACCCAATCTAGCCTTGCCAAGCTGCACCAAGCCGAATTTAGCCAAGTGGATGTCAATGATAATATTATGTTATTGGTAGAAAAAAATTGGCAAACAGTCAACAATGCACGCGATAATTTTATTGCCTTAAATACCAATATTGAGCTTGCCAGTGAGATGCTACGCTTTCGTCAGCTTGGATTTAAAGAAGGCGTCAACACGGCCGTAGAAGTGATGCAAGCCGAAGCCAATTTGGAAAAAGCCAAAACCGAACAAGCCAAAGCGGCAAATGATTATGTACAGGCAATGGCAGACTTGATGCAAAGCTGCGGTACGCCGCTAGAGTTTAACCGTTATATGCAGGCAGCGGACGTCAAGCTACCCGCGATTTATTTTGAACATCGTAAGAACTAATCAATTATTTTAACCCGTGTCTTTATTTCACCAGTAGGCTTACCGTATGGCTGATCCACAAAACCCAACACCAGACAATGCGATGGACAACGCTAAAGACAACACTTTGGACAGCGCTGCGGATAATGCTAAGGCAGCGATGAACGCCCAAGCTGCCGATGAGCCGCACGCAGAGGACAGCCTGTCAGCCGCTACGACGGATAGCCGCTACGTGCCGCCTACCAAAAAACCCAGTAAAATCCGCACCATCATTATAGCTTTGATTATCCTTGGGCTGATTGGACTGGTCGCATGGGGGCTAATCAAAGACAAGCGCAAAACGCGCAGCGAGCCTGTGACCATCCAAGGGCATATGGAAGTAGAGCAAACGCCTGTCGCTGCCAAAGTTGCCGGTCGTATTGCCAATATTTATGTCAAAGAAGGCGATGAAATTAGCGTCGGCACACGCTTGATTGATATGGATAGCCCAGAAATCAATGCCAAGGTCGAAGAAGCACAAGCAGGCAAAGAATTAGCCCAAAGCCAACTGGACAAAGCCAATAATGGCGCAAGACCGCAAGAAATTGAAATGGCAAAATACCAATACGATGCTGCCCAATCCGCGGCTGACCTTGCCAAAGTCACCTATGAGCGTATCAACCGACTCGCGGCAGAAGGCTTGATGTCACGCCAAAAACGTGACGAAGCCTATACCAACTATGTCGCCAGTGTCGATAAAGCCAAAATCGCCAAAGCGCAATATGAGTTAGCCAAAACAGGCGCGCGCAGTGAAGATAAAACCGCTGCCCAAGCGCAAGTCAGCCAAGTAGAAGGCAAGCTTAAAGAAGCGATGGTTGCCAAAGAAGAAGCCAATCTTAAAAGTCCGATTGCGGGTATCGTGGACAACGTGATTGTCAAATCAGGTCAAGTGGTTGGACAGGGCGTACCACTGATGACCATTGTTAACCCCAAAGACCAATGGGTCGTGCTTAACGTTACCGAAAATAACCTAAACCATTTTGCAGTCGGTAGTGAATTTAGCGGTACTGTCCCTGCGTTATCGGTCAACAATCAGCCTTACCGCCAAGTGTTTAAAGTGTACGCAAGTTCCGTGCTATCAGATTTTGCCACGTGGCGCCCGACCAACAGCAAAGACGGCTTTGATATGCGTACCTTTGAGATTCGCGCGCGCCCGAGCCAGTCAGATACACGCCTAAGACAGGGCATGACCGTATTGGTTGATATACCGGCAAGCCGTCAGCCAACCCAAACACAATGAAGTCAACTATGGCATCAAAATCGACATCAAAACTGACATCAAAACTGGCATCAAACAAGGGCTCTAAAGCGTCACCGACATCGTCCGCTGTGCCAAATGCCAGTGACGGTGCTAGTGACAGTGCTAGGGCTAGTGACAATGACCATCAGCGTCATGCGTATGCGCAGTTTGATAACCGCTCAGGCTTTGTGCAATTCTTTGCGGCGTTTTGGCACAGTGCGCGCCGTGAATGGGATTTTTTGGTGCAAAATCGCTGGGATTTTTCCTTGATGTTTTGGATGCCCATCGTATTGATATTTTTGGTTTGGTGGATTTTTAGCAAAGGCATGGCAGTCGGGATTCCGATTGCGGTCATAGACAATGACCACTCTGCGCAATCTGCGACGATTATCCGTTATATTGATGCGACGCCTGAAGTTGCGGTGGTCAAAAGTCTTCATAGTGCCGCTGCCGCTCAGCAAGCCATCGAGACTACCGATGTCATGGCGGTGGTTGAAATCCCAGAGAATTTTTCAACCAATCTACTGGCTGGCAAAACCTCGCGCTTGCTACTCAATGTCAATGCCCAATATGGCACGCATTCAGGCATGATACAAAAAGCGGTACAGACAGCAGTTAGTACCTTTTCGGCAGGGGCGGAGATGCAGCGGCGAGTCGCCATTGGCGAAGATATCACCCTGACCAAAACCAGTTATGCACCGATACAATCGCAAAGTGTGGCACTGTTTAATACCGCCAATAACTATCAGCAATTTTTGGCGGTCACTGTGGTACCAGCCTTGCTACATATTTTATCAATGGTGATTGGGGCGTCAACCGTGGGGCGAGAGCTGGTCGACAAGACGCTAGGTGAGTGGTACCAGTCGCTAACATCCCCCAAATTTGCCAGTAACCATGCCAGTAGCCACGCCTTTAACCGCCCCTTTAATCATAGCCATCCTGTCACACTAGGGCACGAAAAACCCAAACTATGGTTGATTATTGCAGGGCTCAATGGCAAACTAATTTGGGCGATGTTTGCCTATACGCTTTGGGCCGCGGTGGCATTGACCTTGGTGATGCAAATTTTCCCCATACGTTTGGCGTCCGTGGCGATTACTTATCTGATATTTTTAATGTTTATGATGGTGTCGTTCTGGCTTGGGGTGATTGTCACAGTAGGCACGTTTTCGTATCGTCAAGGCTTGTCATTTACCGGATTTATCTCCGCGCCGTCATTTGCTTTTTCAGGGGTGACATTTCCATTTTTGGCGATGAGTCCTGCCGCGCAGCGTTGGGCAAATGCCCTGCCATTAACCCATTATCTCAACTTGCAAACCACCCAATTACAAATGGGCGCACCGCCATCGTTTGCCTATAGCAGCTTTATCGGATTTTTTATTGCCGTCATGATTACCTTGTTGTTAGCCGCATTGTTGACCAAAAAGGCCTTGCTGAAGCCTGAAAAATGGGGGCAACGCTGATGCCCTCCCAGACAACGCCCAGCAAAGTCGACGTAAGCAAAACTGCCAACATTTGGGAGCGCGGTTTTTTGCTGCAAGTTTTGCATGTGTGGCGCAGCGTGTTTCAAGACAAAGGGGTGCTTACTATGCTACTGATTGCCCCGATTATTTATGGCTTTTTTTACCCGTGGCCGTATTCAAAAGAAGTGGTGCGTCATGTTCCTGTGGCAGTGGTGGATTATGACCATTCAAGTTTATCGCAGACCATTATCAGCTACGCCCAAGCCAATCCGCGCATCCAAAGCACCATTGTAAACGATGAAAACAGTGCCAAGCAGCTGATGTGGCAAGGCAAGATTGCAGGCTACATGGTGATACCCTCAGGGCTGTATCAAAAAGTGACCACAGGACAACCTGCCAAGGTGAGTATCCTTGCCAACGGTAACTATTTTTTGCTCAATAAACAAGTACAAACGGGGTTTTTAGAAGTCATCGGCACCGTGTCCGCAGGGGCGAAAGTACAAAAAAATGTTGCCATCGGGCAAGACATCACGGTTGCCAAAAACAATATTTCCCCGGTTGCGCTGACGATTAATCCGTTATACAACCGTACCGAAGGCTATGGTAGCTACATTGTCCCTGCGGTTGCGATATTGATTCTGCAGCAGATGTTTTTGATGGGCACGGCAATGCTAGTGGGTACTTGGGCAGAGCAAGACATGCACCGCGCTTCGATAAAAACGTGGCTTGCGCGAATATTGGGGTTGGCGTGTTTTGGTTTTGTGCTCGGCTGTTTTTATTATGGCTGGGTATTTTCCAACAATGATTATATCCGTAACCAAAATCTGGCGGGCTCACTGGTACTGCTTGCCCTGTTTTTCCCTGCGGTAACGGCACTGGGCTGTCTACTTGGGGTGTGGTTTGGGGCGCGAGAACGGGCGATGCAAATCTTGGTCGCAAGTTCAATGCCGATGCTGTTTGTCTCAGGGATTTCGTGGCCGTATCAAATGCTGCCTGAGCCACTGCAGTATTTGCGCTGGGTATTGCCTAGCACCTCGGGGATGAATGCCTCTGTGATGCTCAACCAAATGGGCGTGCCACTGGCGTATGTCAACGTGTATCTCATGGCACTCATGATGATTTTCTTGGTTTGTTTATTGCTGCTACTTTTATTAGCGAGTAAAGAAAGTGAATCGTTAGCAGATTAATCCTTGCCAACGGTTATTTTCTTCCTCATACGGTTACACAGGTGGTTACTTGCCAAATTTGCGATGCGTGTAGCGAGCATCTATCATTTGATAAACTTTTCGATAGCACATTGACACAGATGGGCAATTCGTGGTTATCTAACACAATGGATACAACATAATTGAATTTTTCAACTGATTGGCATATAGGATTTATCAGTGATCAGTATTTTTGATTTATTTAAAATTGGGATTGGACCTTCAAGTTCGCATACCGTCGGACCGATGAAAGCGGCGAACCTGTTCGTTAGCGCATTATCACAGCAGCAGCTACTGACGCAGGTGGACAGGGTGCAAGTCGAGCTGTTTGGTTCGCTCGGCGCGACCGGTAAAGGGCACGGTAGTGATATAGCGGTGATGCTAGGTTTGATGGGAGAGCAACCACAGACGACGGATGTCACCGCTATTTCACAAAAAATTGCCGATATCCAAGCGCAAAGCACGCTGTCTCTAAATCAGCAGCATGAGATTAACTTTGTTGCTGACAAGGATTTAATCCTAAATGGTAGGGTATCGCTGCCCCATCATCCCAATGCTTTGACTATCACTGCTTTTACAGGCAATGAAATTGTTTACCAAAATACTTATTATTCAATCGGCGGCGGGTTTGTGCAGACCGAGCAAGAAGCCCGAGCAAAAGAACCGGTGATTGAAAGCGTCAAAAAACCAGTACCTTATCCCTTTAACAACGCCAAAGAATTATTACAAATTTGCCAACACCATCAACTCTCAATCGCCCAGGTCGTTCGAGCCAATGAACTGGCTAACTTGAGTGAAGATGAGCTGCTGGGTGGACTTAACGACATTTGGCAAGTCATGCAAGACTGTGTCAATGATGGTTGTCGCCACGATGGTATTTTGCCAGGGGGCTTACAAGTACAGCGCCGCGCCAAGGCGATTTATCAGCAGTTATCCGCTGCCGATAGCCGAAAAGCGTTTAATGATGCCCTTGCCGTGATGGATTGGGTGAATCTCTATGCCTTGGCAGTTAATGAAGAAAACGCCAGTGGCGGACGCGTGGTGACTGCTCCCACTAATGGTGCAGCAGGCGTGATACCTGCGGTCATGCATTATTATCGAGATTTTTGTCCAAGTTATATGCTGCAGGGGTTACATGATTTTCTGCTAACTGCTGCGGCGATTGGCATCATTATCAAAGAAAACGCCAGCATCTCAGGCGCAGAAGTGGGCTGTCAAGGGGAAGTCGGCTCGGCGTGTGCGATGGCGGCGGCAGGGTTAACCTATGTGCTTGGCGGCAGTCCTGCCCAATGTGCCAATGCTGCCGAAATTGGCATCGAACATCACCTTGGCATGACGTGTGACCCGATTGCGGGGTTGGTCCAAGTGCCTTGTATCGAACGCAATGCCATGGCGGCAGTAAAAGCGATTAATGCCTCAAGGCTTGCGCTTAAAGGCAATGGGCAGCATGTGGTATCGCTTGATAAAGCCATCAAAACCATGAAAGAGACAGGCAGAGATATGATGTCAAAATATAAAGAGACCGCAATGGGCGGGCTTGCTATCAATGTCCTAGATGAGGATTTTGCCGCCCAATCAAATCTGATTCCGACGCTGGATGTGACGGTCAATTACAGTCAATGTTAGTGCTATAGTAAAAAAACCGATTCGCCAAGGAATCGGTTTTTTTGTGCTTATCAATCAATCGCAGGCTGATAATCCCCTGTGATAATACCGTCTTTGATGTCATCGGCTTGCGCCAACACTTGCGCCAATAAGGCTTTGACATTGTCAAGCGTGGCGATGGGGCTTAACGTGGTCATTTTAAGCGATTGCACATCTTGGTTAGCATCCCCTTGCTTTTGGTAACTGACGCGCGTCACGCCGATGTTGGCTTCACCTTTGGCAAATAGCTCATCGGCGACATTTTGGTTTAAGCTATCAATCAACTCAGCCGGGTAGTCTTTGGGTACCACGCGAAATAGCACGGAGGCAAACTGTGGCTCTACCAACAATTCAAGCCCATCAGTCGCTTTGATGTAATCAGCGACTTCGCGGGTCAAATCAACGCCATGGTCAATCATCGAGCCGTATAATTCTTCGCCCAAGGCTTCCACTGTCAGCCATAATTTTAGCGCATCAAAACGGCGCGTGGTCTGTAGCGACTTAGAGACTAGGTTGGGTACGCCATGTTCTTCGTCATACGCAGAGTTCAAATATTCAGCTTCATAATGCATGAAGCGATAGTTGGCTTCCTCTTTGAGCAAAAACGCCCCGCAAGAGATGCTTTGGAAGTAATGTTTGTGGAAGTCGAGTGTGATAGAGTCGGCTTGCTCAATACCTGCAAGTTTATCGCGGTAGTTATTCGATAAAATCAGCGCACCGCCCCAAGCGGCATCAATATGAAGCCATGCACCGTACTCATGGGTGAGCTTACGAATCGCAGGAATTGGGTCAATCGCGCCCGCGTCGGTGGTGCCTGCGGTAGCGACCACACAGGCGATGATTTTGCCTTCGTCTTTGAGTTGCGCCATGGTGTGTTCAAGTGCGGCAACATCCATCTGCGCTTGGTCATTGACTGGCACAGTGACCACCGATTGAAAACCCATGCCCATCATTGCCATGTTTTTTTGCACGCTAAAATGCGCGTTTTCTGAGCAGATGACTTTCACTTTTTGCATGGCATCGGCTGGGATACCATCACGCTGTACTGACCATTCTGACCCATCGTCATTTTTATAGTTTTTGGCGATACACCAATCACGGGCGAGTAACACGCCCATCAAGTTGGATTGGGTGCCACCTGAGGTGAATACGCCCGCTTGTCCGCTACCAAAACCGACTTTTTGACGTAGCCAATCAATCAGTTGCACTTCCATAAGTGACCCTGCTGGGCTTTGATCCCAAGAGTCCATCGATTGGTTGGTGGCATTAATCAGCACTTCGGCGATTTGGCTTGTGACCATCGTTGGGCAGTGCAAGTGAGCGAGCGAATGTGGGTGATGCACTTTTAGGCTTTTATTAAGGAATAATTCGACTGAACGTTTTAATGCGTCTTCCAAGCCAAGTCCTTCTTTTGATGGCTGAAAAGCAATCTCAGCGCGCAGCTGCTTGATACTACCGCCGGTGTACATTTTGTCGTTTTTGAGCCAGTCGGTGACAGCTTGTACAGCAGTATTCATGTTTTTTTGGTAATCGGCAATGGATTGGCTGTCATTACAAAATAACGCTTGGCGATGCTGTGATAAGTTTGACATGGTAAGTCCTTGCATTCTTTAAGAGTGAGTTAACTATAAATTGTCATTAAACAGAGTGATATGAGCAAATGGTTAATTTATTTTACAAAATTACGCTTATACAGTTGATGATTTACAATATTGGCTTTGGCATCGTTTTTATCCCAAATTTGCAATTCCCACGGATAATAAAAATTGCTCGCATTTTTAAAATACACATGCACACCGATGTACCCGTCGAGATCACGTAAATACCAATTTTTTAGACTGTAATCTGTTTTCCAATCATCCAGTTTTTCCATGATGTCTGTCACATCAGCCGATGGCAAAATTATCCGAGCACCAAAAATATCATTTAAAATATTATTGACTGGGTACTGGTTTTGTCGTGCCAAATAGCGATTGACTTTGTCATAGATACTTTCAGCCGTTTTAACACGGTAAAAAAAATCGATATTTTGGGTATCGGCAAATGCCAAATAATCATTGATCGCTTCATGCAAATTAAGCCGATATGACAAAATAGGCTCAATAGGGACGGTTTTGAGCGTATGTGATAGATTGATTTTTTGTACCTTGCCTGTTTCAAAATAATCTTGCCAATACTCACCATGAATCCGATTGATTTCTCGAATCAGGCGTTCGGTCTTGGCGATAGTGGTTTCCATATTTTACTCAAAATGAAATAAACAGATAATAAAAACGGCAAAGCTATGTCAGTAACTTTACCGTCTTGATAGGCAATAATCAATTACCCACGTACTTTTTGCACGGCTTCAGCCACTGACTTTTTAAAGCGTTCAAGCACCGCATCACATTCTTCTTGAGTGATGTTAATCGGGCAAAGCAAGCGAATGACTGTACCGCCACGACCACCTTTTTCCAGCAGTAACTTGTTGTCAAAACACGCTCTTTGAATCGCATTCGCCATGTCAATGTCAGCAGGATACGAGCCGATACGGTCAGCAGGTTTACGCTCATCGACAATCTCAATACCGGTCATCAAGCCGCGACCGCGCACGTTACCGATACAAGGAAATTCTTTGGCGATTTTTTTGAGTTCATCACGCAAAAATTCACCACGGATACGCGCATTTTCCGCCAAGTTTTTGCTGCGGATTTCATCCAATACTTGAATCGATGCCGCCATTGCAAGCTGATTGCCACGGAAAGTACCCGTGTGACCGGCTGGCGCCCATGCATCGAATTTTTTGTTGATGGCAAGTACACATAATGGCAAACCACCCCCGACCGCTTTACTCATCACCACCACGTCAGGCACGATGTCGGCATGTTCGAAGGCAAACATTTTGCCTGAGCGCGCAAACCCAGCTTGCACTTCATCCAAAATCAATACGATATCATGCTTAGCGGTCACTTCACGGATTTTTTGTAGCCATTTTTTGGGCGCAGGCACGACACCGCCTTCACCTTGAATCGCTTCTAGGATGACCGCTGCAGGTTTGACCACGCCGCTTTCAACATCTTCAATAAAGTTTTCAAAGTAGTAAGTCAGCGCATCAACACCCGCTTCACCCCCTAGACCAAGTGGGCAGCGGTATTCATGCGGATAGGGCATAAACTGTACCCCTGGCATCAAATTGCCCACTTTCTCTTTGGCAGACAAATTGCCAGTCATGGCAAGCGCGCCATGGGTCATACCGTGATAACCACCGCTAAATGCGATAACGTTGTCACGCCCTGTATAAGTTTTTGCTAATTTAATTGCCGCTTCTGTACCATCAGCACCGGTCGGACCGCAAAATTGCAATACAAAATCTTTTGGGAAAAAAGACAGCAAGGATTCGGTAAATGCATCTTTGACAGGTGTAGTGATATCTAGGGTGTGCAGTGGCAGACCACTTTCTAACACATCATATAAGGCTTGTTTGACGGCTGGATGATTGTGACCCAAGGCTAATGTACCAGCACCGGCTAGGCAATCAAGGTAATCATTGCCTTCAACATCGGTGACCCAAATACCTTGGGCTTTAGCAATAGCTAGCGGTAGTTTGCGGGGATAACTACGAACATTAGATTCCATCGTGCTTTGACGAGTTAAGTAATATTCGTTAGTGGCATGAGAAATAGGGTGTACAGGGGTGTGAACGCTCATATCGGATTACCATCTCAGATAAGGGTTTAAGAAAATTTGCTTGTGGCTATCTTTCTCGAACTTGTGAATAAAATATCAGTCAGGATGACTAACACCAAAACAAAAACGTTATACCGCAAAACCCCAAAATGCCATGACACTGCACCCAAGACCTAACAATATAACGTTCAAAATTTATGGGGGCATAATACCCTTTTTTTGTGAAAAATAAAGTCTTTTTTGCAAAAAATCGCATGAATCCTCCAAAGTGATAACACAGCGGCGTATTTTGCGATGACAGAGGCAAAAAATCATGGCAAGCGGTGAGCAAGGTGAGCAAGGTGAGTAATGAGCGGCACAACACCACAAGTAAGTATGAAAAGTCTGACAATCGTTGATAGTCCAAGCAGTTTATAAAACTCTGCAGTCACAATTTCAGTCACGATAATGATAAAAAAATTACCTAGTTAATACCATGTTAATGAATTATTTGATACAAAATAGCCAAGTGTCAACAAGGCTAACAACATCCAAGCTTATACCATCAAAATTTTATAAAAGCTAAATTGCTTATTGAGACTTTTACACGGATAAACATACAAAAGCTGATTAAAAAAATAAAATAAAATAAAATTAATTACCTAGCAAAATAGACTGGCAAAAGAACTAGTAAAAAAATTACCAAAAGAAACTGCCAAAAAAACGGGATGGCTACATACGCAAAAATAACAGACCCTTCTAATGTTAGCAGTGTCCTTGCATAGTAAAGGCGTAGCGAATTTTTAGAAACTATTTTAATAACATGCGTCAATCCTAGATAACACACTTAAAATAAACCCATAACAACTAGACGAGAAGCAACTTTATGCCACAATCCTTAACACTTACTATCAATCAGCAACAACACACGTTGACGAATCTAGATGTACGCACCACAGTGCTGGATGTCTGTCGCAACCATCTTGGCTTGACTGGCAGCAAAAAAGGCTGTGACCACGGTCAGTGTGGCGCGTGCACCATGCTGATTAACGGTCAGCGGGTCAACAGCTGTCTGACCCTAGCGGTCATGCACGAAGGCGATAGCATCGAAACCATTGAAGGCATTGGCTCACCTGAGGCGCTTGACCCGATTCAACAAGCGTTTTTGGAACATGACGCCTTTCAATGTGGTTATTGTACCCCTGGGCAAATTTGCTCGACCAAAGCGATGATTGAAGAGCTACGCCAAAACTGGGCAAGTCATGTGTCGGATGATTTGATGCAGCCTTTATCAAAAGATACAGCACAATTTAAACAACAATTAGATAAAGAAATCTCTGAGCGTATGAGTGGCAATATTTGTCGCTGCTCGGCATACCCCAACATCGTGCGAGCGATTAAACAGGTATTACAAGAAACCGGTTTTTCGGCAGAGACAGATAACGTAACCACTCAGACAGCAGCTACTCAGGCTACAGGAGTGTCGCTATGAAAACTTTTGATTATCAGCGCGCCAACTCGGTGGATGACGCCATCAAAATAGCCACTTTAGCTGAGGGGCATTTGGCTGAGGTGCAGCGTCCGTTTTTTATCGCTGGGGGTACCAATTTACTTGATTTGATGAAACTCGAAATCGAACAGCCAACACAGCTGATTGATATTTCACGTTTGCCGCTTAATACAATTGAAGCCACGCCAGAAGGTGGGTTAAAAATTGGCGCTATGGTCAGTAATAGTGAATTAGCGGCTCACCCTGTTATTCGTCAAGATTATGCAGTGCTTGCCCGTGCCTTGTTGTCGGGCGCATCGCCGCAACTGCGTAATAAAGCCAGTACCGGTGGCAATCTGCTACAGCGTACCCGTTGTTACTATTTTTATCAGCCTGATAGTCCGTGTAATAAGCGTGAGCCTAATTCTGGCTGCGGGGCAAAGGCAGGTCTTCATCAGAACTTAGCAATTTTAGGCACGAGCGAGCAGTGTATTGCCACCCATCCATCGGATATGGCGGTGGCAATGCGATTGCTCGATGCCGTCATTGTTATCCAGCAAGCCGACGGAAAAACCCGCCAAGTGCCTATCGCTGAATTTTATCGCTTACCTGAGCAAACCCCTCATATTGAAACTTGTTTGAATCTAGGTGATTTGATTACCCATATTATTTTACCGCCACCCTTAAAAGGCGTGCATAGCTATGACAAAGTGCGTGACCGTGCGTCGTATGCCTTTGCTTTGGTGTCCGTCGCTGCCGTGATTGAGCATGATAATGATACACTCACCAATGTGCGACTTGCATTTGGCGGTATTGGCAGTCAGCCGTGGCGAAATACCGAGATTGAAAAAATACTTATCGGTAGCACAGGCGATGCCGTGAGTATTGAGCTTGCGGTGGCGACCTTATTCAAAGAAGCAAAAACCGATGAACAAACTGAGTACAAGACCGTGCTAGTACAACGTCTTTTACACCATGTTGTGCAACGAGCATTACAACAACCCAATCAATCAAGTCCTTTAAGTAGTGGAGTGAGTGCATGAGCCTAACACAAATTTTTGGCGAATCGCCCCTTGAAAAAAAACTGACCATGGACAAGCCTATCGAGTCACGGCTAGATACGACTGATAGCAAGCTCGTTGGCAAACCACTGAGCCGTATCGAAGGACACCTAAAAGTCGCAGGCAAAGCCACATATACTGCCGAAAACCAATTTGACGACTTGTGTCATGGGGTGATGGTCGGTGCAACCATTGGTAAAGGCAAGGTAAAAAAAGTACATAAAGATACCGCCTTACAAGTTGCAGGTGTGATTGGGGTATTTCATGACCCATTGTTTTTACGCAACCCGCAACAAGGGGGTATCAAAATGGCGCCTGTGCAAGGGGCAAGCGAGGTCTTTTATCATGGTCAGCCAATTGCTTTGGTGGTCGCAGAAACCCTAGAAGCGGCTCAAGAAGGCGCGAAGGCATTACAGATTGACTATGAAAATGATGAAAAACACGGGCATTTTGACTTTAACAAGCAAAAAAAGCATACCCAGTTTATTGATTGGGTAACCGATAAAAGTGACGACATTGGCAAACCTGAAAAAACGCTTAAGCAATCAGAGGTCAAAGTCGATGTGACTTATACCACGCCAAGCCAAAGTAACATGCCGATGGAACCGCACAGTTCGTTGGCGCGTTGGTTTGAAGGTAAGCTAACCCTTCATACTTCTAACCAAATGCTTGCCTCTTCCAAAATACAACTTGCCAAAGCCTTAGATATACCGGAAGACGATGTCCGTTTGCTATCGCCCTATGTTGGTGGTGGGTTTGGCTCAAAACTGGGTATTTCACCAGAGTCGGTGATGGCAGCCATTGCGGCTAAAGACTTAAAACGCCCCGTACTGGTGAACATGACCCGACCGCAAGTCATGGAAACTACCGTCAGACGCACCAACACTGAACAACGGGTGGCATTGGGGGCGGATAAAGATGGCAAAATCCATACCATTATTCATAATAGCATTGTCACCAATTTACCTTCAGAAACGTTTTTTGAGCCAGTGGCGGTCTCTACCCACTTTTTGTATGGCGGTGACAATCGCCAAATCAAATACGAAATGGCGCGCATGAATTTTACCTTAACAGGCTCTATGCGTGCCCCTGGCGAAGCAGTGGGTCAGTTGGCACTCGAATGTGCCATGGACGAACTGGCGCATGCGTTAAAGCTGTGCCCAATCGAACTGCGAAAACGCAATGAACCGAGCGAAGACCCAAGCAAAAAAATTCCCTACAGCACCCGAAAATTGCTGGCGTGTATGGAGCAGGGGGCAAAAGCCTTTGGATGGGATGAACGCCCACAAACGCCCGCAAGTCGCCTTGAAGGCGATTGGCTGATTGGCTATGGGATGGCGTGCGCCGCGCGTAGCAACGAATTAAAACCCTCACAAGCCCGTGTGAGCCTGTTGCCCTCTGACAAACCGCTTGGGGTCATGGCTCGTATCGAAACTGACATGACTGATATCGGTACAGGTAGCTATACTATTTTTGCGCAAGTGGTTGCCGATATGCTGGGCTTACCGATTGACCATGTCGAGGTCAAACTTGGCGATACCGATCTGCCCCCTGCTGCAGGGTCAGGCGGTAGCTGGGGAGCTTCAAGCGCTGGTAGTTCAATTTATCTGGCATGTGAAGCGCTACGAGAAAAGATTGCCGAGAGTGTGGGGCTGCATGCCGATAGCATTGGCTTTAAACAAGGCAATCTATATAGACAATTTGAGCATGACCCTAGCCTAGCTGAAAAAATTGGCGAAAAAATTAACCATACGTTAACCGATACGTTGGATAAACTAGCAGAAAAAACAGGGTTTAATTCTGAGGTCTCTGTAGACAATCATGATAATGTACTCGATTGGGAACAAGTCGATACCCAGTTACCGCTGAGCAGTTTTTTACAGCAATATGCCCCGCATGGCTTGGTAGCTAATGGTAAAATCGAACCCGGTAAAACCAAAAAAGAATACCGCCATGCAGGCTATGGCGCACAGTTCGCTGAAGTCGGGGTACACCGGGTAACGGGTGAAATTCGGGTTCGCCGTATGCAAGGCACATTTGCTGCAGGGCGTATTTTAAATGAAAAAACAGCGCGCTCGCAGTGCTTTGGTGGGATGGTGTTTGGTATAGGGGCAGCCTTGATGGAGCAAATTCACCATGATAAACGTGACGGTCGTCTATGTAATCATGATTTAGCCGAATATCAAGTGTGTGTGAATGCCGATGTGCCTGACTTAGAGGTAATAATGTTACCCGAAACTGACCCCTATGCCAACCCGCTCCACAGCAAAGGCATAGGCGAATTGGCATTATCAGGGGCAGGGGCAGCCATTGCCAATGCAATTTTTAATGCCACAGGCGTTAGAGTACGAGACTACCCCATTACTTTGGATAAACTGCTGTACCAGTTGCCATTACTGTAATCGGCTACACTGTCATTTGCTATGAACCATTTGTTTGATATTTTTGATACCCTTGAGCAGTTACCGCCCAACAGTGAGGCGGTACTAGCCACAGTGGTGAGTGTCGAAGGGTCAGCCTATCGGCAACCTGGTGCTAGAATGTTGATTTTAGCCGATGGTCAATCCATAGGCATGGTGAGTGGCGGTTGTCTTGAAAAACACTTGGTTCAGCGAGCCTTCTGGCTCACGCGAGATGGGGCAACGCTCAAAACCTATCATACCGCAACCGATAGTCAGTTATCACAAGATGGGGTAGCTGATGACAGTGATGAGCAGGAAGGCTTTGGGCTCGGCTGTCAAGGCGTCATTCAAGTATTATTTGAACGTCTGGTTTTGAATGAGCAATCTGTATTATTTGCCTGTTTTCAGCAATTAAAACAGACAAAACAGCCACAAATACTGGCTACAGTTATCACCTCAAACTCAGATGAGTTTGTGGTTGGACAGCATCTGCCTTTGACACAGTTGTCGCAATTGGGTCAACAAGACTGGCAATTGGTTAATCAAAGCGCTGCCAGCCGTAAAAGTCGATTTATGCTGCATGTTTATCAAAAACAATCGCAACAACTGAGCGTCTTTGTAGAAACGCTACAACCGCCACTACAGTTATTAATTTTTGGGGCGGGGCAAGATTGTTTACCCTTGATGACCATGGCAAATTTACAAGGCTGGCAGGTGACGGTGATTGATAGTCGTTTGGATGCGATTGCCCGTTGTCGCGGGCAGGCTCACGCCAATTTTGTGCAGATTGCCCTTGATGAGGCTGAGTCTGTGCAGACTTTTTTTGAGTCACCTCAGCCGACCGCTGTGGTGATAATGACCCATAGTCTGAGTCAAGACAGAGTATGGCTCAGCCAAGCCTTTAAAGCCCAAAATTCACCTTTTTTTATTGGGCAATTAGGGCCAACCTATCGCACTGAGCAGTTGCTTGGTGAGATTGACGATGGTTATCAACTGGTGAAATCTGCTAATTTGTTCTATCCTGTGGGTTTAGCGCTCGGTGGGGATACGCCCGAAGCGGTAGCTTTATCTATCACTGCCCAAATTCAACAGGTATATCATGAGCGTCATTCATAGCATTCATCCTAGCAATTTAACCGTGGTGATTTTGGCGGCAGGATTGAGCCAGCGTCTTGGTTTTGCCAAGCAGCTGATTGTAAAAAATCATCAAACCTTGCTGGCTGAAAAAATTCAACTGGCACGCCAATTGCACCCTTATCAAGTGTTGGTGGTTTTGCCAAAACTTGATAACCCAATATCTAAAGCGTTATACAACGAAGTTGCACCATTTGCCGTCACAGTCGTTGATAATCCAACGCCGCAAACAGGGATGGCGCAATCGATTCAGTATGCAATGAAAACATTACAACAACAGCAATTAAGTGCTACGATGCGGATTTTGTTTTTGACTATTGACCAAGTGGCGGTAACCCTCGATGATTTGAGGCTATTAAGCCAAAACGTTGAAGACCACCAGCTGATTGTGAGTGAGTATGGTGATAACAATCGACCAATTTGGGGGATTCCCGTCAATTTACCTTGGGGTTTTTTGCGAGCATTTGGTCATCAGTTGCAAGGCGATAAAGGTTTTCGGGCGTTATGGCAACATCAAACCGCTATCGTTTCACCCACCGACGGTACGGTTTATCAGCTTTATCCAATACTGCTGCCGCATTTAGGCCAAGATATTGATACCTTAAAACAATTTGAGCAGCTAAAAACAGCCTATCACCTTTTGCCGCCGACCCAACATTTTAATTGAGACAACCTGATGATTTCTGTCAATGAACTAAAACAAGCGATTAATGCGCGCCTAGAGAACTATTTAACGTCGCGTCTGGGCGAGGTAAAGACGATAACAGTGGGTTTGTTAGAGGCGCAAAACCACATTTTAGCCCAAGATATTGCCGCATCCTTTGATATTCCCCGCCAAAATCTATCATCCATGGATGGTTTTGCGATTGCTACGGGTAGCTATCTTGACCACGATAGCCAACTTGAAATCATCGGTGAATCGGGGGCAGGTAAACCTTTTAGCGGTCGTTTGCGACCCAATCAAGGCGTGCGAATTTTTACCGGCGCGGTGGTGCCAAATGACTGTGACACGGTGGTGATGCAGGAAGACACTAACCTTAGCGATATTCAGCACAGTTTGGATAACAGCCAAGCCTATCACATTCGCTTGACCCAAACTGCTAAGGTGGGCGCAAATATTCGCCGCCAAGGCGAGGAAGTGCAAGCAGGCGAAACTGTTTTAACGATTGGTAAACGCCTAAACCCCAGTGATATCAGCTTACTCGCCAATTTAGGCGTGGATAGCGTTCCGGTATTTCAGCCACTCACGGTTGGCATTATTGCCACCGGCGATGAGCTGGTTGAGGTGGGGCAGCCGCTGGCAACGCTTGCCCAAATTTATAATTCCAACACGCCCACGCTAAAAGCGTTATTAAAGCAGTTGCCAATTGCCATTCAAGATTATGGCATTGTCCCTGACAACCTTGAAATCACTCGTCGCACTGTTCAGCAAGCGATAGCCGACTGTGATGTGATTATTTCTACGGCAGGTGTATCGGTGGGTGATTATGATTTTTTAACCCAAGTCATTCAGGCGCTCGGCAAAATTCACCATTACAAAGTGGCAATGAAACCAGGCAAACCCTTTATATTTGGGGAATTCGAGCAAGATAAAAAAACGGTCATGTATTTTGGGTTACCCGGCAATCCGCTATCTACCGTGGTGTGCTGCCTTAATTTTGTCCAACCTGCGCTGTGGCAACTATCGGGCGTGATACAATCAGATATCCCAAAACCGCTGCAACTGTTTGCCAAAACCACCCACGACATCAACAAGCGAGCAGGACGCCAAGATTATCAGCGAGCGGTTTTTTGCCAAAATGAAGACGGCAGTTTTAGCGTCACCCCTTTATCTGCCCAAGACTCCCACCGTGTAAAACAGCTTAGCCACGCCAATTGCTTGCTTGTATTACCCCAAGACAATGCAGGGGTAAAAGCAGGCGAAATAGTGACGGTGCAGCCGTTTAGTTGGAATTTTAGCTAACGATGACTCCGCAGCATTCTTCATTAAATTTGGTGGACAATTTTCATCGCCAGTTAAGCTATTTACGCCTGTCGATTACCGATTTCTGCAACTTTCGCTGTCATTACTGTCTGCCCGATGGCTATACTGCCAACGCGGGTAAACGCCCTGACAACGAGCTTTCTGTATCCGAAATTGATATTTTAATACAAGCCTTTGCCAAACTAGGTACCACCAAAGTGCGGCTGACGGGGGGTGAGCCATCGATTCGACAAGATTTACCGCGCATCATCGAACTTGCCAAACAGACCCAAGGCATCCAAACAGTGGCGGTTAGCTCCAACGGCTATCGCCTTGCCAAGCATTTAGCCGACTGGCAAACGGCAGGGCTAAATCAGCTTAACATCAGTATTGATAGCTTTGACCCCACCATTTTTAAACAAATCACCGGCTTTGATATATTGCCAACGCTGCTAAAAGACATGGATAAATTGCTAGCAACCACCGATATTAAGCTAAAACTCAACGGTATTTTGATGGCAGACACCGCCTTTGATAACTTGCAATCTGTATTAAGTTTTGTCAAAAATCGCCCTGTCACTTACCGTTTTATTGAGTTTATGCAAACCTCGGATAATAAAGCTTTGTTTTTTGCCCAACATAGCAGTGGTCAGCGTATCAAAGATTTTTTATTAGAAAATGGTTGGCAATCCCAACGTCGAGCAAGCGATGCAGGCCCTGCGATTGAATATCGCCATACCGATTATGTCGGTGGCATTGGGCTGATTGAGCCTTATGCCCCGCAGTTCTGCGACAGTTGCAATCGCCTGCGAGTGAGTAGCCAAGGCAAAGTACATTTGTGTTTGTTTGATAATGGCAGTTATGATGTGCGTGCGTTTTTGGCAAATGGCGATTTCGATGGATTGGTTCATGCCTTGCAAAGCTTAATGCCGATTAAGCCCGAGCATCATTTACTCAAGCAAAATGACAGTGGTATCATGGCGAATTTGTCGATGATTGGCGGTTAATCAATGACGGGTTTTTTTAAAATATAAATAAAATATAAAATAGGCAAATTTAAGAAAAATTTGCTTATCCAAGCGCAGCTTGATAACCGTATATGTTGATGTAATTTTGTGCCACATTTGAGGGGTGAAAATCCAAAACATGACAACACAATTAACTCCCTTAGACCTGACACATTTAGACGCACACGGCGATATCGCTATGGTCGATGTGTCCGGCAAAGCGATAACCCAACGCACCGCCACCGCCGTAGGGCAAGTTATTTTCCCTAGCGACAGTTACCAAGTGATAAAATCCGCCGACGGCATCACCAAAAAAGGCTCAATCACCCAGAAAGCCCACATCGCAGGGGTCATGGCAAGCAAACGCACCCACGAGCTGATTCCGCTTTGCCACCAGCTGCCACTCGATGGGGTAAAAATCGGCTTTGAGTATGATGATAACAACTGCTCAATCCACGTCACTGCCACTGTCAAAGTCACCCACAAAACAGGCGTAGAAATGGAAGCCTTAACCGCTGTGTCGGTGGCTTGCCTAACGATTTACGACATGACCAAAGCATTATCTCACGACATCACCATCAGCGATATTAAGCTACTCACCAAAACAGGGGGCAAATCCGACTATGCCAACACCTAGCACGTCTGAGAAAAATTTAGCCATCTTATACTTTGCAAGCCTTGCTGAACAAGCAGGGAAAGATGAAGAAACAATCCGCTTTGACGGTGATAACTTGACCGAGCTTTACCAAACATTAAGCGCACACTACGGTTTTAAACTCGCCCAAACCAAACTTGCTGTGGCAATCAATCACCACATTGCCAACTGGCAAACGCCGCTCCAAGATGGCGATATCGTCGCCTTTATTCCACCTGTGGCAGGCGGTTAAATATCACATACACCCTTTAAAAAATATAGAGAAAACCATGAATGCATTGCATCAAGGCTCAGCCACCATTAGCATCAGTGAAGACCAAGCCTACCAAACCGTGATTACCAGCGGCTTTGCATTGACTGACCGAGTCATTGACGATAGACGGCTTAAACACGCCTTAATGAGCGATACTTGTGGGGCGTTAGCGACATTTGAAGGCTGGGTGCGTAACCACAATAACGCTCGCCCTGTTAGCAAACTCACTTACTACGGCTACGAGCAACTGGCACTCAATCAAGGCAAAAAACTGATTGAACAAGCCAAAGCCCAGTTTGACATCGAAAACGCCATTGCCATACACCGTATTGGCGACCTTGCGATTGGTGAGATGGCGGTGTGGATTGGGGTAGTGGCTGCCCACCGTTATCCTGCATTTGATGCGTGTCGTTGGCTACTGGATGCGATTAAAGCGGATATCCCTGTGTGGAAACAAGAATTTTATACCGACAGTACTGAGAGTCTGTGGCTTTCTAATAATGGTTAATAAGCAATGACAACTACCGTATTAAGCGTGCTGTTTTTTATTTCTGCCTTGCTCTATTCATCAGTCGGGCATGGTGGCGCATCGGGTTATCTAGCGATGATGGGGTTAGTCGGCGTTGCGCCAAGTATGATGAAACCTACTGCGCTATGTCTTAATATTTTGGTGTCCATCATTGCGTTTTGGCGATTTTATTCTGCAAAAAACTTTTCTTGGCAAATTTTTATTCCCCTTGCTATTGCCGCGGTACCGATGGCGTTTATCGGGGGAATGACCCATTTACCCAGTCATTTATATAAGCCGATTGTTGGGACGGTACTGATTTTTTCGGCTATTTATTCATTTATCTTTGCCAAAAAACTCACCAGCGAGCAACCATTAAAACAGGTGTCAAAATGGCTTTTGGCAATCGTGGGGGCGGTTTTAGGGTTGCTTTCGGGATTGACGGGGGTGGGTGGTGGTGTGTTTTTAAGTCCAATTCTATTGTTTAACCGTTGGGCAAGCCCTAAAGTTGTCGCGGGGGTAGCGTCCGGGTTTATTTTGGTGAATTCAATTTCAGGCTTGTTTGGTGTGTTATCGACAGGGGCAAAGCTGCCAAATCAACTACCAATTTGGCTTGTAGCAGTGTGTGTAGGGGGTTTTATTGGCGCAACTTATGGTAGTAAACGCCTTGCCGACCCCATGCTCAATAAATTATTATCTCTGGTGTTAGTTATTGCAGGGATGAAAATGCTGGCAAATTTTTAACGGTTATGTAGACCCCAACCGCTGCCTCTAGCACCAACCTAAAAAAGTACCAATCTAAAAAAGTACCAATCTAAAAAAATACGATGAATTGCAACATCTAATCATTTCAATGCTTAAGCTATAAAAAAAACCCATTGCAGGGGAACATATAACGAAAACATACGAAAACAAACCCCAACAATCGAAAACATAAAACCCTTTACTATCAAGGCTTGCAAAGGTATTATGGCAACTATTGGTAAACAATCGACAACATTATAAGACGCAAAAAAGTGTGGTCAAAAGTGTGGTCAAGATTAGGGGTTAATTGTGGCAAGCATTAAAAGCGATAACCAAATCAAAAAAGCGATCAAGGATAGTGTGGGCAAAGATAAAGCCTATTATTCTATTGATGGTTATAAGGGCTTAAGAATACGCATAAGGGGCGATTATGTGGAATTTCAGCACCGCTATACACACCCACTAACAAAAAATAAAATCGAAATGACATTAGGCAACTATGCCAACGGATTTACACTAGAACAAGCCCGCCAAGCTCACCGTGATAATTTAGCCTTGTTAGAGCAGGGGATTGATCCTAAGACTAACCGGCAACAGGAAGTTAAAAAGCAAGCCTATGCAATGGACACCACATTTAAGGCCGTTGCATTGGATTGGCTAGATGAACAGACCAATAACCCTACCCATGTTCTAGCAGAGCAAACCCTTAAGAATTGGCATTTTCTTTTAGACCCGTTGTTAAAAGAGTTTGCAGACACGCCGATAAACACAATAAGCACCCCCCAAGTATTAAGACTACTTAAGCAAGTGCAAAAAACGCATATTCAAAAGGGTAACCGGGTAAAGGGAATTGCAAGCCGTATTTTTGCCCATGCGGTTATCAATGGCTTGATAGAGCATAACCCCGTAACGGCAGTTAAAGAGGCTAGAGCCTTAAAGCCAACACGCCAAAAACATCACCCCGCTATTATTGACCCCCAAGAATTTAGCCTACTCCTAAAAGAAATAGACAGCTTGCCCGCTAGTGATAATTTCAATAAAGAGATATTGCAATTACTGGCCCTTACTTTTGCCCGTATTGGTGATATCTGCAGTATGAAATGGGCTGATCTAGACTTGACTGCCAAGCAATGGGAATTTGAGCCACAAAAGGGCGTTAATCGGCATGATATGGTTGATAGCTTAGTAATACCTCTAGTACCGCAAACAATGGCCATTATTGAGCGTATGAAGCCAATAACAGGCGGTATGGAATACGTTTTTTATAATGGCAGACGAAAATCAAAACCTTTTGCAGATGGGCAACAAGTTAATAAATTGCTCAATAGTCAATCAATGAATAAGGCGGGCATAGGCAAGGATTTTTGCAATAGGGGTTATTTTGGGGTACATAGCCCGCATGGGTTTAGGGCAACTGCTAGAACCATGTTAGAGGAACGATTAAATTACGATTATCGCCTTATTGAAATGCAGTTAGGCCATAACGTAAGGGACGCTAACGGCAGGGCATACAACCGTGTTAAATGGCTTGATAAACGTCATGACATGATGGCTGCATGGGCAAATTATCTTGATGATCTTAAAGCGGATAAGGTGGACAATGTTATTTACTTGGACAAGCTAAGAAATAAGGCTATTAATGAGTAGGTCAACCATGAATAACGCCCCAGCTATGAATGATACCTTGCCAGCAGTGGACATCAAGCCTACCCCAAGCGGGCATATTTTGGTAATGACCCATGAGCAAATAGACCAGCTAGGCGATATTTTGGACAATCCTTTTTTACCGCTCAATGACCTACAAAAGGCGTTATTTATGCGGGGTTATCGTTTGATTAGAGTTTAAGACCAGTTTTGCAAGGCTAGGAGTAATTACCCGAAAGGCGGGACATTCGCATCAAGCCCGCCACCGCCTTGCACCTTTCTTTGTTGGGTGCGTATGGTGCGAGTGATGTTTAATGATGAAGATAAGACGTTAGAGTATATTTTAGGTAATCCAACCAATGAAGCAATATTTAAAAATTGTTTTAAGCCTATTTTTAGCGATGAAATTGAGTTTGAGAATATTGCAGTTGTTTATGATTTAGACACCTTTATATATCAAAAAATCAGAGAGCTATTAGAGAGCAAGGAGGCTATTTCATCTGATGATGTCATAAGTTTATATAAAAAATTTAAAATACCTAAACGTGTTTTAAATAACTTACTTAGTCAATTTGATATTGAAGATGATAGAGACTTAAAAGTAGCAATGGACATTGTTGAAGAATTGAAAAACATTATTTTTTTAAGAGAAATGGCACTGTTAGTTTATTTTCGCTGGAAACGAGCCTCCACATCAATTTTTTGTACTCAACTCGCTAATATCAAATACGCTAGATTGTCAGCTAGAATTGATTATGAAAATCAATATAATGCTAATGAATCTAGTATGAAAACTAAAATTGCGCAGCAACGTTGGGGAAACAGAGTAGAAGAACAAAAAGCTTTTTACCTAAGTTTATATAAAAAAAGGTGTCAAGAGTTAAATAAGAAACTTGCTGCGACTTCTGTAGCGGAATGGATAGCTAGTCATCATAATAATTATAAAATTAGTTATGAAAGAATTCTTGAACTTCTAAGAGAGGCGGTTAGAGAGAATAAAAAGTAGGTATTACGCCGTAAACCCTAGTATTTAAAAAGCAGTTATATCCCAATAAAAATTCCTAAACATTACACTTCCTTTAGCAACATTCGATATCAAACCCCGAATAAACACTAAAGGAGTTAATGCAATGGCATACAAAACCAAAGCCCCGCTAACAGTGGACACCACGCCAGCCGAAAAGGGGGCAGGCGAGCCACTACCCACCTTTACCGACCTTGCCAACAACCCCAAAGGCATAACCAGCCGTAGCACCGTAGCAAAGCTACTGGAAATCCACGTTTTGACGCTCACACGTTGGATCAAGGCGGACAAGTTTGTAAAGCCTATCACTATTGGTAATGCCCATTATTTTAGAAATAGCGAGTTAATCGACTATTTAGACAATAAGACAGCATAAGGGGTAAACCATGCCAGCCAACACCCCAAGCCCAAACGACACCACCAGCCACAAAGCCCAGCTATTAGCCTATTTGATGACAGGCGCAAGAATAACGCCCCTTGAAGCCTTACAGCGTTTTAATTGTTTGTCATGTTCTCAAAGATTGGGCGATTTACGCAGGGATAACAGCATACCTATCCAAAGCCGATTTATCACCACGCCCACAGGCAAAAAGGTAAAAGAGTATTGGTTAGAGCCTAGCTATATTCAATCAGTCAAGGGGGTAACCGCATGAGCGTATATCCCGACATCGAGCGCATAAACCCGAATGATGATTATTTTGTAGTAATGAATAATGAGCCGATACAACCAGCGAATACCGATATATTCATGGATTACTGGACAGCCGAAACCGTTGTAGAGTTTTTACAAGCCGTGAACCCTAATCAAGTATTCAGTATTAAAAGGGCAGTATTTATAGAGCCACCACAACAGTCAATTTTAAGGGTTTAAACGTGAGACGATATAAACATACCACCCAACACCCAAACAAGCTACAACGTGCTATCCGTGGGCAGGATATTAGCAAGATTATGGCAAAGTTGGGCGAGATTATCCAAACAATCAATATCGCTATTTTGTTATTGATGATTTTGGTAGTGATTACCCAATGTCAGCCAGTGGAAGCAAGCAACAAAATAGGAAATAAACCACTATTTTACGCAACAAAACAGGCAATTCGGGGTAATTATCAAAAAGCTTGTATCCCTTGCCAGTCAAGGGGTGGAGCGTGCAACAAACATCAACTCATGCAACAGAATTTGTGCAAAATGCACCAAAAAACTTTAGAAAGCAATCATCAAAAATGAAAGCAAAAAAAACTAGTTTGAAACATGGTTTAAACATGAAAAAGGGCATTATCCTTTTACAGATAACGCCCCAAGTCACACCACATGACCTTATGGAAATAATAGCATGAGTAAAATTTTAAGACTATTAAATATTGGTGAATTTAATTCACTAAATGATAGCTTGCCATTGGTGGCGGGCATGATTGACAATAGAGGCCTCTCAAAAATTCACGCAAGCGGACAGCCATTCCGTTACCTTTTGGCTTTTTTTGTGCCCAAATTTCGCTTACTCTCTCAAAGTGGCGATAACAAGGCACAAACCCATCTACCCCAATTCGCAGGGGTAAACCGTCATATCATGCCAGCATTGGCAAAAAGTTATGGCGGGGTGACATTGCAAAATAAGCCTTTACGGCAAATATGCGAGGCGGTTGCTTGCGTGACCGAGAGTGAACCCCGCCACCCTATGATTCTTCATAGTGTGGTAAATACTCAAAATAATACGCAAGGAGGCATTATCATGCCTTATAAAATCATCATGCCCGCAGGCAACATCCAAATCAGCCAACGCAAAAATACATTTGCCCATAGTGCAACCGATAGCACAGCTCACACCCAAACCGACCTACAACGCCAAATCGACCGCCTAGAAAGCCGATATTCAAATGACCTACGTTTAAACCTTGAACGGTTAAAAATGCTTGAAGCGGTTATTGATGACGTAGCCCACGCCTTGAGCTTTATAAAAAGTAATACGTCGAAACACCTTACCGAGCCACTAAGCACAGGTTTAGGCATTGGCCAATTACTGGCAATGGATTTTATCCAGTCTTTGAGCGATGACATTGCAGAATTGGAGGGCAAGGCATGACAGACGCCGCCAAATACGGCAAAAATAAGGGGCGTCAAGCCCTTTATTTCTCTAAGTGGTATTACACCAGCACCCACCGCCAAAAAGCCAATAATCGCCAAGCTATAAGTAATGGGAGGCTATCAAAATGAATAATTTAGCTCTATCAAAAAATACAAATAAAGCCTTTCTTGAATTTATCAAAGGACAGCCAACGGCAAGTTATGAAACCTACCAACATAACCTAGCATTGGTTAATATTGCTCACTGTATCGGTAAAGATAAATTGCTTTACCTAGATAGCAATATCAGCGTAGATAACACCAACCAGCCAACCGCCAACAGCATAGGCGTTATGTTGTTTGATGAGCATTACCAGCCGTCTAACCTTGCCATATTCCCGTTAAATAATGCAGAGCCATTCCCATTACATGGCTTAGAAAATGATTGTTTTATATTGGGCAATGGCGGGCAAGTGGTGGCAGTCGCAAATATTGATACTGCTATCGAGCTATACCCCTATTTAACAATCAATGGCGAATACTCACTGATTGCACCATTGAAGGATTGGCAGTTTGAGCGCATGGTTAAAGCCCACGCCAGCCACAGCCAAGTAACCCTATTCACCGATTACCCCACAGGCAAGCAACTGGAAACCACATTCAAGGGGCATAACGTGCGATTGGTGGCAACGGTGGACACGATAACCGATTTAGTTATCAGCTATTCATTAGATGAAATCATCAACGACCCAAACAAAGAGCCAGCCTTGCAAACTAAGGTTAAGGAATTAAACGGCATTGAATGGGGCGAACCCGAACCACTGGAGGACACCAACACGCCCGCCACCCGTTACCCTATTGAAGCATGGCAAGGGGTTTTAAGGCAGGCAGTCGAGGCAATCGCCTATCATGCCCAAGTACCCTTAGCAATGGCGGGGCAATGTATTTTAGGGGCATTATCTACCATTGGGCAACGCTACATTAATGCACCCATTGGACACACCCACAAGCCAGCCAGCCTATTTCTGATCACAGAGGGCGGAAGTGGTAGCGGTAAAACTTTTGCCAGTGAATTATCCCACTACAGCATAAACAAATGGGACGAGCGCATTTATAAAACCTATATCGAGCTTTTAGGCGAATGGAAAAATGAACTAGACAGCCTCAAGGGTAAAGAGCGCAAAGAATACTTGCAAAGCAACGCCAAGCCCAGCAATGATAGTATGCTTATTCAAGAGGGAACGATCGAGGCAATCTTAGACCAATTTATTTTAGATGATAAGGCTAACCTATCATGGACAACAGATGACGCAGGGCAATTTTTTAATGGGCATACCATGAAAGGCGATACCGCAGGCAATGCCATAGCCAGCCTTGCTAAATTGTGGGACGGTTCACCCGTTAGCCGTGTACGCTCACAACGAGGCGCAAACCCGCAGTTTAAAACAAATGCCTATGACGTAAGGTTAACGCTAGACCTACAAGGACAGCGCATTATCTTAGAGCCAGCCTTAACCGACCCTATGCTAGTGCAACAGGGATTTTTAGCCCGTGCGTTATTGGCTTGCCCCGATAGCCTACAAGGTCAACGGGTATGGAATACGCCTGAACGATTGGACAATAACCCGCATGATGACCCACGATTGCAAGCGTATTGGACAAGGTGCGATATTTTATTAGACCCTTTACCCACTGAAATAACCAAAGACCCTACAGGCAAAGAAATAAGGCTAAATATGCCTTTTGAGAACCGCCAAGCAAGGCAAGCCCTAGCGGACTTTCAGCAACGAGTAGAGAACCGCCAAGCCAAAGGCAACGCATACGAATTTTTAAAGGCGTTTGCCTCACGCATGGCGCAAAATGCCAGCCGTATAGCCTCATTAATGGCGTTTTTTGATTGCCAAAAATCGGTATCAGTGGACTATCTAGAACGGGCGTTTATGTTGGTGGAATACTCAACAGCCGAAAGATTGCGTTACCTTGATATTAAAACCAACGAGAAAAGCGACACCCAAAAGCTAATTGATTGGTTAGTGGACAGAGCCGGCAAAGATAGGTTATTTAAACTTAACCGCACCTATGTAGCCAATTCTTGCCCTATGCCTATGCAACGCAGTAACAAACTACTGCAACAAGAATTGGATAAATTAGAGCAGGCGGGATATATACGCCAAGAGCAAGAGGGCAAAAAAAGGGTGATTTTAATTAACCCTTGTTTATTCAAATAACTATAAAAATGCCACAACGCTACTTAATTACTTAAAAACCTAGCAAGACCAGTCATAGCAAGGGTTTATCTTAAGTAAAGTAGTTAAGTAGCCATTACTTAAGTTACTTAAACTAGCTTATAAAATCACCAACTTAAGTAATTTAAGTAGGCGTTACTTAAGGTAATTACTTAAGTTAAAGCCAGTCATAGCAAGGGTTACAGCCAGTTTAAGTAATTAAGTAGCATTTTCTTATTTTTATATGAATTTAGCTAAGATAGGATTGTCAAATATGACCCATGACACAAAGATATATTTAACTATTGCTGATAAGAAAATATTTATCAGTCAAAGAAAACTTGGGATAGCCCAGCGAAATAAAAACCCAGTGCGAATAAATATTCATAACGGGAAAATAGTAAAAAAAAGTGGTAATAATAAATGGCAGGTTCTACTACTAGCAGGAGGCAACCGCTACAGATGGTTTATATCGGATTGGGGTGATGATGAGTATCTAGACACTAGCCAGTATTTGCCATTGCCACCAGCCACCAATTAGGCGGGCATGATAAAGGGTTACATTTAAAATGCGACCCTTTAAGCGGGCGTGATGGGGTATGGTGATTTAGCCAAATAGCAAAAATAGCGGCTGAATTGCATGTAAAATTAAAAAGGAAACTAAAAATGAAATTTGATGCGCTATTTGAAATGAATGCACCTGAGTTTTTTAAAGAGGCGGAACTTAATAAGACCTTTATAAGACAAATAGAAGAAATAGGTGAAGATTATTATGACTATGTTATCGACTCAATTATTTCTGTGAATACTAATAATGCTATGAATCAGAGTGGTCATAGTCATGGAGCTGGAGAACCTTTTAACCATGAGCCACTTTTGGGGCTATATAAGACACATTGCATTGATCCAAGTGTACAATCTATGTTTATGAATATGGAACCATCTAAAAATGGTCTTAAAAAATCTAATAATCAAGAGAATAAATTTGATATTGATTTTACAGAAAAAGAAAAGGAAAATTTAATGGAGCAACTAAAAAAAGAACAAGATATTGCTTCTGCAATAAAAAAACATTCAAAAGATAAACTTGATAAGTTATTTAACAAATATAAGCAGAGACGAGCTAATCAGCAAATTACTGGGAATTGGTTAATATTTGGCAAAAGTGATAATAAAAATATTTTCCTATATTTGTCAGTTGGATATGATCATTCTCCGAAAAATGACTTGAAAATTTATCAATCGTTAGTGGATATGTACTCAGAAAGATTTATCCAAGAATTAAAAAGCAAAGGTAATGTATAAACTCAAGTTCGTATGAGTTTCTATGAGCATCAAACATTAACGCAATTAGCTAGTCATTAATTGCTTAACCATTACTTATCAGATATAGTGAAAATCCGACTTAGATGGGAATTGAATATGAAACGGTTAGCAGTAGCGGTTTCTGGCTTAATGATGGCGAGTGTGGCGGTTAGTGCAGTTTGGGACGATGATGTAACAAATGTGAATGGTGATGTTTTTAACGTGGATTTAGATAGCATCAAAAATTCATCTTATCAATTTAATTCGATTGTCGGATTTTGGACAAAGGCAAAGTACGCAAAAAACCATAAACCCCTAGTGATTAATGGAAAGAATGTAAGAAGTAGTAAATTCTTTGAGTGGGTGAATTGTAAAGACAAAACAATAAGCAATCAAACCCAAAATATCTTTTATGATGTTAATGAAGTCATTATCAAAACACAATCGAGCCCAATTCAAGGATTTAGCGAAATAATCCCTGAAAGTACCGCTGAAATTTATTTTAATACGGCTTGCAGTATAGCTATGTGGAAAGAATATGTCACAATACCGTCTGATAGCAATGGAAAGAAAAACCAATATCAGTTAGATTCTTTGATAAAAAGATACCCTTATCAAGCACATTTACTTGAAGGCAAAGAATACGAGCCGCAGTAATTCCCACAGTACATGATTATAACCCGCTCAATGAGTGGGTTTTTTAATACTCAAAACTTCTATAAAACAGAGATATCAAAGCTTTCAAATATATTGAAGTGGACTTTTTTGCAATTCATAAAAAAACTTAACCCTAAATAAACCAACAGCAGACCAGTCCCGCTGAGGTGGCATATTTAGAATTGAGCCAAGAAAATTATATTTTAAAAACCATTGTATAGCAAGTTAGTGAGCACCACCGCAACCACCAAGCCGGCAATAATAAGGCATTGGCAAAAAGTGAACAGCGAATTGAACAGCTACCCGCCTATGGTTCAATTCAAAAAACCGAACACCCAGCAACACGCCAAACCGCCATTAATGGGGTATTGATGAGAACCGAACACCAAACCGAACAGCAAAGCCGAATGATAGGCGGGCATGATTGATTTTATTTATCGTCATTGGTATGCAGTACGCACCAAATGAGCCGTTATTCAGTGCGAACTTTGCGCACCAAATGTAAGCATCCGACCATTCCCTATTGTGGGGATTGCCAGACATGAGGTAGCAGCT
>NZ_DAMAAE010000008.1:0-126411 GCF_031986685.1 Moraxella sp. CTOTU47915 | reverse complement strand
TTAATTGATTATGTAGCTTATCCTAGCATATTTTTTAATCGTGAACAGGTTCTAAGATTGAACGTCCACCGAGATAACCAATCAAAGGCATCAAACCTTGAAACACGCCAAAATATACGCCTGCCATGACCGCAATTTTGGTCGTATCTTGGCGGTGTTTGGCACCGAGTCCAATCGCTACAGCAAAGGCATCCATCGATAAGGCTATCGCTAGCAGTAATAAGGCAATCATGTGATATCTCTTCTAAAAATTCAAGCTGAAATAAAACCACCTTATTACAACATAAGGTGGTTTCCATTGTATTAAAACACGACCCTAAAATTGGGTTAAATATCCAAGTTGGTCACTGTTAACGCATTCTCCTCAATAAAGGCACGACGCGGTTCTACATCATCCCCCATCAGACACGAGAACAAATGATCAGCAGCAATCGCATCTTCAATGGTGACTTTTAGCATATGGCGATTTTCTGGATCCATCGTGGTTTCCCATAATTGATCAGCGTTCATCTCGCCCAACCCTTTATAACGCTGAATCGCTAAACCACGGCGCGCATCACTCATAATAAATTGCCATAGATAACCCATGTCTTTGATCGGCAGTTTTTTATCGCCTTTAGCGACATAAGCGGTATCTGATAACATGTCTTTCCATTGGCTGGTTAAGCGATGCAAACGGCTATACTCACCTGAACCAATAAATGCGGTATCTAATAAGTACGCGTGTGGCAACTGATGGATAAAAATCGTCACGCGCGGTAGATAATAGGTTTTTTGATGATCGCCTTCTTGTTTGCTAAAGGACTCTAATTCAATTTGTGGGTCTAATCCGTCTGCCGTCACTGCTAGATTCTGCGCTAACGCTTCTACCCAATTTCGCATTTGCGCTTCATCTTCAATCATCGGTATGCTAAGTTTGCTGGTGATTGCCAACGCATCCAATACGGCGCTTGGATATTTGAGTTGCAAACGGTTTTTGATGGTCTGAGTTTGGTTATAATCATTGAGCAAGGTTTCTAGCGCTTGCCCTGTTATCGCAGGCGTACCTTCGCTCAAATGCAGCTGGGTATCGTCAATGGTTGACGACAACAAATAGGCCTTTAACGCTTCATCATCTTTGACATACAATTCTTGACGACCTTTTTTCACTTTATACAGCGGTGGCTGCGCAATATAAATATGACCACGTTCTAATAACTCTGGGGTTTGACGGAAAAAGAACGTCAGAAGCAAGGTGCGAATATGTGAACCATCCACGTCCGCATCAGTCATGATGATAATTTTGTGATAGCGTAATTTGTCAGGATTGTACTCATCAGGCCCGATGCCTGTACCCAATGCGGTAATCAAGGTACCCACTTCTTGCGACGATAGCATCTTATCAAAACGCGCACGTTCTACATTTAGAATTTTACCTTTCAGCGGCAAAATCGCCTGCATCTTACGGTTACGCCCTTGTTTGGCAGAACCACCTGCCGAGTCCCCTTCCACAATGTACAGCTCTGACATCGCAGGGTCTTTTTCTTGGCAATCAGCAAGTTTGCCTGGCAGACCTGCGATATCCAGGGTGGTTTTACGGCGAGTCATTTCACGAGCTTTACGCGCCGCTTCTCGCGCACGGGCGGCATCGATGATTTTACCAGCAATCCCTTTGGCAGCATTGGGATTTTCAAGCAGGTAAGCGCTAAACTTATCGTGCATGGCTGATTCAACCGCGGGTTTGACTTCACTTGATACTAGTTTGTCTTTGGTTTGGCTTGAGAATTTTGGGTCAGGTACTTTGACAGAAATAATCGCCGTTAGACCTTCCCGCGCATCGTCACCTGTTACCGCAACTTTTTCTTTTTTCATCAAGTTTTCGCTATCCATATAGCTATTTAGGCAGCGTGTTAACGCTGAACGAAAACCAGAAAGATGGGTACCGCCATCTTTTTGCGGGATATTGTTGGTAAAGCATAATACTTTTTCGTTGTAGCTATCTGTCCATTGCAATGCTACTTCGACGCTGATACCGTCATTTTCTTCACTGGTAAAATGAAACACGTCATTTAGCCCAGTTTTGCCTGCATTGATGTAATGAACGAACTCAGATAGACCGCCAACGTGTTCAAACTCATGGCGTTTGTCATCGCGCTCATCCGTCAATACGATGCGTACACCCGAGTTTAAAAACGACAATTCGCGTAAACGCTTGGCGAGAATTTCAAAATCAAAAATCGTGCCTGTAAAAATATCATCGCTTGGATAAAAACGCACTTGTGTGCCTGTTTGATGAGTGGCTTCAAGCTGCTCGATAGGCGCTACGGGCTCACCATCGGCATACGTTTGGGTATAGTGGTAACCGTCACGCCAGATATCGAGCACCAGTTTTTTTGATAACGCATTAACCACTGACACACCAACACCGTGCAAACCACCTGAGACTTTATAACTGTTGTCGTCAAATTTACCCCCCGCATGCAGTACTGTCATGATAACCTGCGCGGCTGACACCCCTTCTTCTGGGTGAATATCGACAGGAATACCGCGTCCATTATCTTTAACGCTGACCGATTCATCTTCGTGGATGATGATGTCAATTTGATCACAGTGACCCGCCAAGGCTTCATCAATGGCGTTATCCACCACTTCAAACACCATATGATGCAAACCTGTGCCATCGTCGGTATCGCCAATGTACATACCAGGGCGTACACGGACGGCTTCTAAGCCACGAAGTACGCGGATACTATCAGAACCATAGGCTTTACTTTCTTGATGACTTGACTGGGTAATAGATTGTTGTGTCTGATCGGCTACATTCGCAGATGTATCAGTCATGATGACTCCATAAGTTTTGCATGGCAAAAACGTCAGAACATACTCGATTTTATGGTCAAAATCGTTGATTTTTTTCTTAGTTTTTTGGCGAAAAATAAAGGGTTTATTGTAGCAAATTTTAGGGGAAAAGTCACTGAATATCCCTGCTTATGAGAGGTAAAATAGTGATTTAGCTCAGCTAAAAAGAGAGAGTTTAAGTTACATCAGTTTGAAAAAATACTTAATCATCTAACGTTAGTCACCCAAAAATGTTATTGGTTTTTATAGGTCATTTTGAATAGGTTGTGTTTCAAGCGGTAATTGTCTAACGCTTCCCTGTTCCACGTGAAACAGTTTTATATTATCGTGCCAAATCTTCTGAATATTCTCGACGATATCTTGGGTGAGACTGGTGATAAACAGCTGCGAATTCACTTGTTTTAAGCCAGTTAATAACAGCATAAGCGCGTCATTGTCCAATTCTGCTGTGATATCGTCTACCAATACCAAGGGTACTTTATCGACCTGATTGAGTAACGGCAACTGCGATAAGCGAAGCGCCATGACCAATAATTTTTTTTCACCCCGTGACAGCATATCGGTGGCAAGCAATGTCTGCTTGTGTTTATGCCCTGATCCATCAGTATGCACTAAATCTAGCACAACATTGATATCAGCCCGATGGCATCCCATACGCGTATAGCCAAGCTCAATGTCAGACGCCAAACGATTGGCTAAGGTAATGGCTAAGCCAGCTTCAGTATCAAACCCCGGTGTATAACGCAATCGTAATTTTTGGGCATACTGGGGTAAAAATTTTTGCACTTGCGCCAAAAAATAGGGCTGCCATTGTTCAATAATGTGGGCCCTTGCTTGGTGAATTTTTTCTGCATGTTGGCTTAGCTGGTAATCCCAAGCGGAGAGTTCTTGCTGTTGCAGGCTGGTTAATGAGGCGTTGCCAACATTTTGCTTTAATAAGCTGTTGCGTTGTTTTAGTAGACGCTGATAAGACAGCCAATTGGGGTGGAATGATTGTTCCACGTGAAACCCTAACCAATCTAGCATTTCACGCCTTGCTTGAATACCATCCTCTAGCTGTGCAAGGCTCACAGGCTCAAGCAATAGGGTCGGTAGCAGCTGCGCAAGTGGGCTTTGGGTCACAAGCGACTGACCATTGAGTCGTAATTGCGTGGTAGCGTCTTGGGATTTGGCAATAGCGACGGTTTGGTCATGATTGAGCTTAGCAAAAACCGTCGTATCGCTAAAACCATGCTCAATATAATGCCTCGGTTGATGATGGCGAAAACTTTTGCCGCGCGATAATAAATAGATGCTTTCTAACAGCGATGTTTTTCCGCTGCCATTTTGACCCAAGAACACATTACAACTGGTAGGTTGTAATTCTATCTTGTGAAGATTGCGAAAATGATGAATAGCTAATTCAATAATTTGCATGATTTATCTACTTAACTACTCATCACTGGATTGAAAAAAATATGCCCGCTGACTAAATACGCATTGGCATAACCACAAACTCGTGTTTGCTATCGTTGACTTGTTGTACCAATACCGAAGCATTGGCTTGGCTCATATTAAAGTCAATTTCGCCTTGCAGTACATTCAGCACATCTAGCAAATAAGCCACGTTGAATGATATCTCTAATGGCTCACCTTGATACTTAACCTCAAGCTGCTCGCTGGCTTCATCTTGCTCAGCATTGCTAGCACGTACCATCAAATTGTTATCACCTGAAAAATCAAAAATCACGCCACGCGATTTTTCGTTACTCAAAATAGCCACGCGGCGAAGCACATTCGCCAGCTGCTCTTGGCTAATACGGGCAATCTTGTTGGTCAATGACGGCATGACGCGGCGATAATCAGGGAACTTACCATCAATCAAACGCGCGGTAAAAGCCACCATGATGGCATTTTTTAGCTGACCTGTGCTATCGACTTCTCCAAAAGGGAGTAAAACTTGTAAAAATTCACGACCGACATTGAGGGTGATGTTATTATCTTGATTCGGTAGCAGGCGTTTAAGCTCTGCTAACAAACGTTGTAATTCAAGTACGGCTTTTCTTGGTAAAATTGCAGCCAGTGCCACGCTATCATCACACGCTATCACCGTACGAGCCAATGCCAAGCGATGACCATCGGTTGATACCGTTGCCAATTGCCGCTCTTTGACTTCAAACAGCATACCGGTGAGATAGTAACGCACGTCTTGCACTGCCATCGCAAAATGCGTTTTATCGAGCAAATCGACTAGGTCTTCACGGCCCAATTGGATAGGCGTGACTTGCTCGGGCTCACCCAATAGGGGAAAGTCTTGGGCAGGCAAAGTGCTGAGTTTAAAACGACTACTACCGCACACAATTAAACACTGATTGTCGTTAGCGACAGTGATAGAGACCGGTAAACCGTCGGGCAATAATTTTACGATATCTTTGAATTTGTTGGCAGGAACGGTGATTTCACCTGGTTGTTTGCACGCCGATGCTGGCAAATTAAGGGTGGCTTGTAATTCAAGCTCCAAATCTGACGCTACCATCACCAATTGAGAGTCGGTTAACGCCAATTTCATATTTCCCAAAATCACCATGTTATGGCGTTTGTCAGCGGCTTTTGAAATTAAATTAATCGCTTGTAGTAACAAATCGCGAGAGATTACTAATTGCATGGCACCGCCTCAAATCAAAATGAATGGTTTAACAAATGGAAAAATTACAATCTATTATACGGGGTAATTAACTAAAAATCTTTTTAATCGAGTTAACAAAATACTAGGTCTGTAACATTAATTTTAATGAGCGATAATCCTTATCAAACATCAGATCGCTGACACAAAGTTCTTGAACTTTCTCACAGGCGTGCATCACCGTGGTATGGTCGCGACCGCCAAATGATTGACCAATTTCTGTAAAGCTGTTGTTGGTTAGTTCACGTGCTAAACTCATAGCCACTTGCCGCGGACGAGCGATATGACGTAAACGCTTTTTACCCATCAGGTCTTTGACCGATATATCATAAAACTCAGCAACGACTTTACGAATATTATCCATACTGACCGCTTGTACACGAATGGCAATCAAATCTTTTAACGCCATTTGTACCAATTCTAAATGGATAGGCTGATTGAGCAGACGGGAAATGGCTAAAACTTTGTTCAGCGCACCTTCTAACTCTCGCACATTGGCGATGATATGCTGAGCAATAAAAATAGCGCACTCTTTTGGCAAATTCACCTCTTGCGCTTTGGATTTTTTTTGCAAAATTTGAATACGGGTTTCTAGCTCTGGCGGCTCTAACGCCACGGCCACCCCCCAAGCCAAACGTGACTTTAAACGTTCGTCAAAATCAGTCAGTGCGCTCGGGTGTTTATCAGATGCCAAAATCACTTGTTTATTTTTGCTCATAAAATCATTGAGCAATAGCAAAAACTGCTCGCTACTTTTTTGCTTGCCCGCAATCACATGAATATCATCAATAATCAATAAATCGGCTTTTTTTATTTTATCTTTAAACTCATCGATTTTTTGTTTTCTTAATGAATTCACCAGCTGGTTAACAAATTTATCGGACGTGAAGTAATAAAAACTTTTGCCTTGCTTTAAAATCTCGTGGGCAATTGCTTGCATCAAATGGGTTTTTCCCAAACCTGTCGCGCCATAAATAAACAGCGGATTATTTTTTGATTGACCCAAATTGTTGGCAGTCTCTCGGCAAATACTATAAGCGATTTGATTGGATTTTGCGGTTACAAATTGGTCAAACGTAAAATGCGGATCGATATACTGAAAAGAGCGTTGCTGCTCATTTTTTACCAGCGTCACTTTTTGCTCACCAAGGTCTTGTGTACCGACAGCATCAGTGATTGCGTTACCCTTATCAATTTGAATCTGCACCTGAATCGGTAGGGTTGGCTCAAGCTGGTGTAAAATCGTTTGAATTTGACTTAAATGATTTTTTTCAACATAGCTGGCAAAGTATTGATTAGGTACATTGACGACCATCGTGTTGTCATGCATTGAGGCGGATAATGGGCGAATCCACATGGTAAAAATATTATCAGGTACTTGATATTTTAATTCGTCAACGCACTTAAGCCATAATGCATCCGCCATAACTTCACTTTCCTAATTCAAGCATCTTCAAAATTGGTGTAATGTATCATAAAACCGCTATTTTACAAATAAAATTATTGTGGATAATAATGTGGATATAATTGTTGATAAGTTAAAAATGGAAGTTAATAACAAACTATCAACTATTTATATACAGGCTTATCAACATTATAAATAATTGTTTTTTATTATCATTTTACTATATATCCACTGAAATAGATGTGCTTAATAATAATAAATAATACTTATTTAATATATAATAATAAAAAAATTTTTTGTGGATAACTTTTTACTAAGTTGTATTTGTTATACAAAAATTTTATTTTAGATAAGCAAAATAATTGGTTGTACCAGTAATTTTAAGAAAGAAATTAATCGGTAAGCTTAGTTATCCTTGACCTATTGGTTAAAATTAAGGATAATACGAGATTAACTGTTTTGAAATTTTGTATTTTAACCGCTATCGGTTAAATGTCACGTAAATTTAGCCAAGGTGAATCGCATGAAACGCACTTTCCAACCAAGCGTAATCAAACGTAAACGTACTCACGGTTTCCGTGCTCGTATGGCTACTAAAAATGGCCGTCAAGTTTTAGCTCGTCGTCGTGCTAAAGGCCGTCATCGTTTAACGGTGTAATGTCTATTTTGTTAACTTGATTTAATGTTGATATTAAAACAGGTTATAGTAAAAAGCGATATACTTCTTATATCGCTTTTTTTATTGTTGTACTAATCGTTATGCTAGAAGTCCGTTCGTAACTAAGGATTAGCATACTCCCCTACTCTATTATTTCAGCCTGTTTTTACCCTATCTATAAAATATTTATAGCTTTGGCTTTTATTTTAATGGTGCTTTGGTATTGATTTGGACTTATCCTCATGACGGCAGACAAACCTTTTAAATTTGATAAATCACAGCGGCTGCTAACGCCTAAAGATTTTAAAGCGATGTCGGGTCGCCATACCAAAACTGGTGAAAATCAGTCACAGCCTGTTGTGATGTTTAAAATTCATCAGCCTAACTTATTGTTCTTTGTCAAAGTGGTTTTAGCCGATACCCAAAGACAAGCTGCAGTAAATCGGTTGGGTCTTGCGATCACTAAAAAGAAAGTCAAACGTGCCCATGAGCGTAATCGTATTAAGCGATTAACGCGAGAGCATTTTCGGTTGCATCAGCACCAGCTAAATGGTCAAGTTGATATTTTGTTAACTATCAAGCAGTTTTCCGATGACATGCCAAATGAAGCAATTGCGCAGCAATTAGCGATGGGCTTTAACTTAATCAACGATAAGATTAGAAAGTTGAAACGGAGTTAATTTTTTGGGCAGTTCGTAATATCTTTACTCAAATGAAGGTGATAAAAAATCTGGTCTTAATCCATGGATAAATTATTAGCAAAATTTTTGCTGGGTATGATTATATTTTATCAGCGTTTGATTAGCCCATGGTTGGCACCTCGTTGCCGGTTTTATCCAACGTGCTCTAGCTATGGTTTAGAGGCGGTAAGATTGCATGGGGGGTACCGGGGTGGGATATTGACAGTCAAGCGTATCGCGCGCTGCCATCCTTGGGGTGGGCATGGGATTGATTTTGTCCCTAAGCCATTATATCGCTACCGCTATCATTATATTAACACACGCCCGTCTTACTTTTTTGTATATGCTTACCACTATCATTAATTGATGTAGATAATTAAATTATAAAAATTTGTCGCCAGTCTCAAATAGCGTAATCGAGTCAACTATTTATAGAATATCTTTTTTAACTTTTTTTTAGTAGAATGTCTTCTATTTTTTAATTGTTTTTACTTTATTAGCAACTAGTGATTTTAAGCAATATCATTAGATAGGATAGCTATATATGCAAAAAATTTTACGGACATTGATTATTATCGCAATGTTGATTACGGGTTATTTGCTGATTCTGGCATGGCGGGATGATTATACCAATGTAAATAAACCCGTGGCGATAACCCCAACAACCACAGCCGTGAGTAGCAATGATGTGCCAGTGGCGGGGGCTTCAGGTACGCCAACGGGTGATATTCCCGCGGCAACGGCAACCACGCCAACCCCAGCTGCTACTACCCAGAAAACGGGCGCACAGCTCATTAGCGTGATGACGGACAAATATGATCTTCGTATTAATCCAGTGGGTGGCGATGTGGTATACGCGGCGCTTCGAGAGCAGACCCAGACATTAAATAGCAACCAACCGTTTGTACTCCTTGAAGAAGATAGTAATCGCGTATATGTGGCTCAGTCAGGGTTAATTGGTGCCAATGGTATTGATAATAGCAATGGCCGTGCGACTTTTACCGCGCCTAGTAACCAATTTGTCATGCAACCTAATCAAGCCGAATTGGTCGTGCCTTTAACTTATCAAAAAGATGGCGTAACCGTCATCAAATCCTATAAGTTTACCAAAGGTCAATATCCTATCAACGTCAGCTATAACATCACCAATAACGGTACGCAGCCTTGGCAAGGACAAATGTATGCGCAGTTAAAACGTGATAATAGCGAAGACCCAGGTAAAGGTGACAAAGGCGCAATTAGCCTATCGACTTACCTAGGTGGCGCATGGGGTACACCAGATCAGCCTTACAACAAACTCAAGTTTGGTAATTTTAATGAGGGTTTAAAAGCCAGCAGTGATAAAGGCTGGATTGGCATGGTACAGCATTATTTTGTCACCGCTTGGATGCCAAAGGATTACACAGCAAATTTTTATAGCCGTGAAGCTGGCAAAGATCACATTATCGGGTTCACCAGTAACCCTGTGTCAGTCGCTCCCAACAAACAAGTGACGTTAACGTCTGCCCTGTATGCAGGTCCAAAAATTCAAACCAACTTAAAACCTTTGGCAGAGGGGTTAGATAAAACTGTTGATTACGGTATCTTATGGCCGATTTCAAAAGTGCTATTTTGGATTTTGGATAATGTACATAAAGTCTTGGGTAACTGGGGTTGGTCAATTATTGCACTCACTTTATTGGTAAAAATCGCGTTAATGCCTATCGCCAATAAAAGCTATCACTCGATGGCAAAAATGCGCGCAGTGGCACCACGATTACAAGCCCTAAAAGAAGAATATGGTGATGACCGTATGCGTATGTCACAAGAGATGATGCGCATCTACAAAGAAGAAAAAGTCAATCCGATGGCAGGTTGTTTACCTGTATTGCTGCAAATGCCGATTTTCTTGGCGTTGTATTGGGTACTGGTCGAATCGGTCCAATTACGCCATGCCCCTTGGATTGGTTGGATTCGTGACTTATCATCCATGGATCCATTGTTTATCTTGCCACTCATTATGGGCGCGGCGATGTTTTTCCAGCAGATGCTAAACCCACAGCCGCAAGATCCTATGCAAGCCCGTGTGATGAAATTTATGCCGATTATTTTCACCGTGTTTATGCTATTCTTCCCAGCGGGTCTAGTGCTGTATTGGACGGTCAACAACTTGTTTAGTATGGCGCAGCAATACTTTATCAATAAAAAAGTTGAGCGTGAGCAAGCAGCAAAAGAGGCAGCACGTAACGTGGTGTAAATCCATCAATCAGTAAGTTATCCACCCTTTAAACCGTTGTTTAAAGGGTTTTTTATTGGCAAAAAATAATCATGTTGTAATCAGTGAGTGGATGTTAAAATATCAGTATTAAGTCAATGCTGACTACCCGAAATGTTAGATTGTAAAAAATTATGTTAAATAACTCTCAGACAGCGCTTACTTCAACCATTGCCGCCATTGCAACTCCAATGGGTCGTGGTGGAGTTGGTGTGATACGCCTATCAGGTTCAAACAGTTACCAAATTGCCTTGGCATTGACAGGTCGTCAAGCTTTCAAACCGCGATTTGCCCATTTTTGCCGATTTTATGATAGTGATAATACGGTGATTGATGAGGGATTGGTGTTATATTTCCCTGCCCCCCATTCTTTTACAGGTGAAGATGTGATTGAGTTGCAAGGTCACGGTGGTATGATTTTGCAGCAGCAACTTTTGACCCGTGTATTTGAATTGGGTGCAAATCAAGCGGTAGCCGGCGAGTTTTCGGCGCGGGCTTTTGATAATGATAAGCTTGATTTGGTACAAGCAGAAGCGATTGCTGATGCCATTGATGCCACCAGTGTGGCTGCCGCAAAAAGTGCCATGCGCTCGTTGACTGGTGAGTTTTCACAAAAAATTAATGCGCTGCTTGAGCAGTTAATTCAGCTACGGCTGTATGTTGAAGCCGCTATTGATTTCCCCGATGAAGAAGGGGTTGATTTTTTGGCAGATGAGCATATCGCCAAGCAATTACGCCAAGTTTGTGAGCAATTAAACAATGTGTTAGCCACTGCCAAACAAGGGCAGCTGCTGCGAGATGGTGTCTCAGTTGTGATTGCAGGGCGACCCAATGCGGGAAAATCTAGCTTGCTCAATCGCTTAGCAGGGCAAGAGCGTGCCATTGTGACCGATATTGCCGGGACAACCCGTGATATCCTACAAGAAACCATTGTGTTAAATGGTCTAACGCTGAATTTGACCGATACCGCTGGGCTACGTCACACCGATGATATTGTGGAACAGGCGGGCATTGAGCGAGCACGACAAGCCATCACCCAAGCTGATTTACTGCTTATGGTGTATGATGCGCACCGTGAGCATGAGCCGTTACGATTGGCGACGGAATTATTTGGTAGCTTACCCAATGCCAATTCGATATTAATGATTGCCAACAAAATTGATTTATCCGACAATCACCAAAATTTGCCCAAGCAATTTTCATCACAAGAGCAGATTTATCACCCCGTCTATGTGTCTTGTAAATATGGTACAGGGCTTGAAGAATTGGTCAATCAAATCTGTGATAAAGTCGGTTTTCACCCCCCTGAAAATAGCTTAATTGCACGAACCCGCCATCTTGATGCGCTGCGCCGTACCCAAATGGCGCTGCAAGAAGCCGATGAACAACTGCATTTGTTTCATGCGGGTGAATTGGTGGCGGAAAGCCTACGCCAAGCACAGATTAGCCTCAACGAAATCACCGGTGAATTTACCGCCGATGATTTATTGGGTAAGATTTTTGGCAGTTTTTGTATTGGCAAATAAATTAAAAGCTTTAAACTTAGCTAGGAAATCGCATGCACTGTCCATTTTGTAATGCTGAAGATACCAAAGTCATTGATTCAAGACTCGCGGCAGAAGGGGCGCAGGTACGCCGTCGTCGTCAGTGTACCGCGTGCCAAGAGCGATTTACTACATTTGAAATCATTGAGGCAGTAATGCCCCGTATCATCAAATCCAATGGTCGTATTGAGCCGTATGATGGACAAAAACTGCGTCGCTCAGTGCAGCTACCGTTACAAAAACGTCCAATATCGACCGACAACATTGAAGCCATGATTAGCCGTATTGAAAAACAGCTCAGGCAGCTCGGCGAGCGTGAGGTGCCCAGTAAAATTTTAGGTGAAATCGTCATGAAAGAGCTAAGCCAAATTGACGATGTCGCCTACGTTCGATTTGCTAGCGTCTATCGTGATTTTCAAGATATTGAAGCGTTTAAACACATGGTGTCAAACCTCACCACTGATGCCAATAAACAAGAAATCAATCAACGTATCGAAGATTTGACTCACCCACACAAGCTCAAACATCTACAATCCTAAGTTTTTTATGACGGCAACTTTATCGTCCGCTGAGCGCTATCAGCACCAATACTACATGTCACGCGCCATTGAGCTGGCTAAAAAAGGACGTTTCACCACCCGTCCCAATCCTAATGTCGGCTGCGTCATTGTCAAAGATAATCAAGTCATTGGCGAAGGTTTTCACTATCAAGCAGGACAACCCCACGCCGAAGTATTTGCCCTTCGCCAAGCGTATGAGCATGATGCCAAGCAATTGCAAGGTGCAACAGCGTATGTCACGCTTGAACCTTGTAGCCATCATGGACGTACTCCGCCCTGTGCTGATGCGCTAATCAAAGCGGGTATCAGCCGTGTTGTGATTGCTGTTGTCGATCCTAATCCTAAAGTCGATGGTGGTGGTATTGCCAAACTGCATCAGGCAGGTATCGAAGTCATTACCGGTATTTGTGAGCAAGCGGCTTATCAATTAAATGAAGGCTTTTTTAAAGTCATGCGTGGCGGCTTGCCTTTTGTGCGCTTAAAGATAGCGACAAGTTTGGATGGACGCACCGCGATGGCAAATGGCGAGTCAAAATGGATAACCAGCGACCAATCACGCGAGGATGTACAGCGTTTACGAGCGCAGGCAGGGGCGATTATTACGGGGAGCGAAACCATCCTACAAGACCATCCTGCGCTAAATATCCGTAGTCAGCAATTAGGGGTAAATTTAGACGACATACCCCAGCCGCTATTGGTAGTGCTTGACCGTCGTCAACGCATCCAAATGACGGATGCATGGTACCAAAGTCAAATCAACAAGCGTCCCGTTTTGCTTATCCAAGACGCAACTATGAGCTTAACCCAACTACTCACTATTTTAAAAGATAATTACCAAATCAATGATGTGTTGGTTGAAGCGGGTGCGACGGTCGCTGCTAGTTTTTTACAACAAGGTTTGGTAGATGAATTAGTCGTGTATCAAGCGCCATGCATTTTGGGTAACAATGCTAAGCCCATGATTAACTTTACGGCACAGCATATGTACCAACAAATGGTCGCTTCACTGGTTTCACATGAAACAATGGGCAATGATATCAAACTAATCTATCGCTTTGATAAGTAAATCCACACAATCTGCTAGTTAAATCTTGCTAAAAAAATTGGTTAAACTGTTATATTGTTTGCTTTTTAAAACTTATCCACATTGTTAGCTAAATTTAATGAAAGCGTTAAAACCAGCATTTCTTTTGTGGATAAGTGTTTCACATGAAACAATGATTAGAGTCGGATTTTAATGTAATGCTAGAGTATAAGCGGTGTTTCACATGAAACATCCGACAAAATACCCGTTACCTATCACAATTATGACCAGTGGATAAGTAGATAAATAAGGTCATAAGTAGTCTGTGAGGTTAAATTATCCACCAAAAGCTAGCTCTATCATTTTAATTTTTTGAACGCTTGATGCCCAATTTAAATTACAGCTGATTTTTGATTATAATTTAACTATTCTAAATAATATTTTATGTTTGTGATAGTTGTAAAAGTACATTAAAATGCATTGTTATGATAAAAAATTAGGATAAACAATGTTCACAGGTATTATTGAAGCCACTGGAAAAATCGTTGCGATTACGCCAACACAGGGTGATGTACGCTTAAAAGTTCAATCTGACTATTTGGACTTTGCTGATGTCAAATTGGGTGACTCGATTGCAAGTAACGGGATTTGTCTCACTGTTGTAGAACAAGGTAAAGACTGGTACGCCGTTGATGTTTCACGTGAAACACTAAATAAAACAGCGATGCAACAATGGCAAGTTGGCGATGTATTAAACCTTGAAAAAGCCATGTTGCCTACCACACGATTTGGCGGACACATTGTCACCGGTCATGTTGATACCACGGGTACGGTTAAACTTATAAAAAATGATTCGCGCTCGATTTATATAGAGATTGAGATTCCAAGCGAGTTTACCAAATATGTCGCTACCAAGGGTTCTGTAACGGTCGATGGTATTAGCCTGACCAGTAATTTGGTAGAAGGTAATGTGATTAGTTTAAATATCATCCCCCATACAGCGCAGGTCACCAATATAGGCAGGCATTGGAAAGTGGCAACAAAAGTCAATATTGAGGTGGATGTGGTAGCCAGATATTTAGAAAAGCTTCTTGTGTCAACACCCGACAACATGTCAAATTCTAACCATGAAGGCATTACCTTAAATTTCCTACAACAAAATGGATTTAGCAAATAACACCGATATATCCCCTGCTAAACTTTTAGCCGAACAAAAATCGTAAAATTTTCAGTTTTAGGTGGTAAACACGATGCGCTTACTTTAATGGCTACAAAGGTCGCTGATTAAGGGATATTGGTGGCTAAATGATATTGATAGTTAAAAATAACAAATAGCCAGTTGCTAATCGCAAAGCATAAATTTGTCAGCAATTGACGAAAAATTTTGAGTATGGTGAAAGATTGAACTTCTTTTTTCTCGAAAAAAGTGTAACAATAACTCAATCAAATCAATCTGTAATGATACATACTGAAACATGAGGTTAAGGTTATAGGAAGTTTAAATGGACACGCTACTATCAAATAATTTTTTCAACCGTGCTATCATGTTAACACTGTTAGCGACTTTATTAACCGCTTGTGGCGACGGAGGAAGCGGTAACAGCGATAGCTCATCAACCCCATCATCAACCACTTCCCCAACCCCTATTCCTAACTCTACAACTAATAGCACAGTAGAATTGGCTGCGATAAAGTTGTTGAATGAAAATCGCAGTCAGTGTGGCTTTGGTAGTCTAACAGCCAATCAGAATCTTAACCTTACAGCAATGAATCATGCTAGCTATATGGCATCGGTAACTGAAACAAATAAACAGCCATTTGCAAGTCATGAAGAGCGAGTTGAAACGGGTTTATTAGATACAGGGATTACCAACCCCTATTATTCAGGTATTGATTTAGCCACTAGACTAAATCCCTCTACCTTGGGTAAAAAAGCAGTTAGCACTCATTACGATTATCAAGCGCAAGGTGAGAATATTTCGTTATCAAACTTCTCCACTAAGGATAGTAGTTATACGATAGATGACACTGCCAAAGTCGAAGCCATGTTATATCATTTATTTGCTGCACCTTATCATTTGCGCAGTTTAGTTTATCCGCAATTTACTGAGGTAGGATTAAGCTATCAATTAGTCAAATGGACCGCCAATAATGAAATTAATCATACAAGTCTATTAGAAATCGTATCTGCGTTACCTTTCAGCCAAAAATATATAGAAAATACCAAGCTTTTGAATTTCCCTTGTGATGGGGTTACTACTGACTATGAACTCAGAGATGAAACCCCGAACCCATTTGGTACAACCCGAGATTTAAAAGACCATCCGACTGGACAACCTGTATATGTGTTAGCACCTTTTGATAAAACTATCGCTGAGGCGACAGCCGCAATAACGCAAAATGGTACGTCGATAGGCATGATACATACGCTCACAAGCCTCTCTGACCCCAATAAACTATTAAGTAAAAATGAAGTCATCTTCATCCCAGATTTACCGCTTAAACCCAATACTGGCTACCAAGTCAGTTACCAACTGGTTTATAATGATGGGCAAAAAACCACCAACCAATTTACTTTTAAAACTCGACCCTAATAACGTTTTACTTCAAACAAAAAAAGACCAAGTTAATTTGGTCTTTTTTTATTGTCTCAGACCATGTAATGATTGATGGCTTCGATGAGTTTTTGCTTATTGATAGGTTTGGTCAAAAAACTGTCCATGCCCGCTTCTAAACAGATATTTCTATCATCATCAGAATCGTTGGCGGTTAGGGCAACAATAGGCACACTATCTTTATTGAGACGAATAATACGTGTGGCTTCAATACCATCTAAGATTGGCATACGACAGTCCATCAACACAAGTCCGATTCGCTGACGATTTTCACTGAGTAACTTAACCGCTTGCTCGCCATCATCGGCTACAAGATAGCGATAACCCAAGGTTTCCAAATGTTTTTTGGCAATTTTTTGGTTAACGGGGTTGTCTTCTGCTATTAGTATCAATTTTTGACTAGAGTGATGCGCATCGGTTGGGCTATCAACACTCGTTTGCCCATTATCAAATAATTGAATTGGTGTATCCAATAAAACATTATAGTTATTAACGGGTGGTGGTGCGGATGCTACGGTAACGCTAGAATGAGAGAGATTAGGGTACTGCTGCAAAAATTGCTTAAATGCCAGTTGTACAGGGAGATGGGTGTTGGTTTTTTCTTTTTTGATTTTTAACGCATATAGATGATTCACCTCCGCAATCAAGTGGCTTAAAGACGCAGGTTTTTGCAAATACCCATCAAATTGTAATTGGTGTTCGGGTGGCAAAGTTTTGGGGGATTCAATACTTAAAATAATTTTAATCGCATCAGCATAAAAATGAATATTATCTAATAAGTGGTTATTGGCTTTAAGTGCTACATCATCAATCACAAACACCGGCATCAAGCCTTGCAAATCAAGGTTATTAATCGTATCGATAACGGCTTCATCAATAGCTGTGAAGATATGGTGCGGCAATTCCACATAATTTAGCACTTTATTCACTCGCTCAAAGATAGAAAATGGCGAGATAATAATCAGTGTTACCCTTAAATTACCAGTTTTATATTGGTAAGCAGACTGCAGACTAAACTTTGGAATCGGTAAAAATAGTTGGAATTCACTGCCTTCACCAAATTGACTTTCTAAATGAATAAACCCGCCCAATAAATGTGAAAAACTATTGGAAATAGCTAAACCAAGCCCCGTACCGCCAAATTGCCGACTAATGGAATCATTGGCTTGACCAAAGTAGGAAAATAACTTTTGTTGGTCTTTTTCTGTAATGCCTAAGCCGGTATCTTTTACTGATATTTTTAACCAATCTTTGCTGACAGCGGCATTTTGGCTAGTTTTAGCCTTGATTAATGGGTGATGGCTATCGATTTTATCAACCGTGATAGCCACGTAGCCCTCTCGGGTAAATTTCACCGCATTGGTCAATAAGTTTAAAATAATTTGGCGTAATTTACCTTCATCACAATCAATAAAACGGGGGGTAAGGGGATCCACAAAAATATACAGACTAATTTTTTGACGTCGGGCATTACCAAGCATCAGCTCAGTGGTTTGGCGTAGTAACTTCAAGAGATCAATAGACGTGACATTGGTTTGTAGCTTGCCTGCGTCTAATTTGGCAACATCTAGCATATCATTGAGCAGTTGAATCATGGTCTGGCTAGATTGTTGCAGGGTTGCGATGGTTTCTTGTTGCTCGCTATTAAACTGCGCTTTATCTTCAGCAAGTAAATCTATCATGCCGACTAGACCACTGAGTGGAGTACGCAATTCATGTCCCACTACTGCCCACATTTTATTAAAACTGGTTAATTTATCGGCAGTAAATTTATCTTCGACCCACGCTTTTTGCAGCTTATCGTGATAATCGGTGGTATCTTGTAAGCCACAGCTATAACCTTGTAATTGACCAAAACGGTTATAATACGGGGTAATGCGTAAATCAAAATACAGATTTCGCTGTAGATTGGTCACGGGTAAGGTCGCATAAGTCTGAATATTCTCGAGCGAATTTAGTAACTGCTGCGTGGTTTTATTGGCACCGGTGATAAAGTCGCTGAGAATATACATCGACCCCGGTTGAAACGGGGTATAAAACACTTGTGAAAATTTATGATTAAAGTAAACAATCCGACCATTTCTGCTCATGATAAATAGCAAAATTGGTGAAGTATCAATCAAAATATTTTGTCGATAGGTTAACTCGCGAACCTTATCATAATATTGCCCCATCTTATAAGCATGACGATTAAACAGCTGAGATAAATAGCGTAATTCAGGGTGGTCACGAAACTCATGAAGCTTGGCAGGCTGATAACCTTGACTAATTTGCAATTGCAAATTTTGGGCATAATCGAGAAATTTATACCAAATCTCGTAAGTCTTTCGCAGCTGAATCATCACATATAAAAATAGGCAAAGCCCTAGTAGCAGCGGCAGCAAATAGATAGGGTTGGCAAAATTACTCCAAAGTGGGAAGTATTGTACTTTAACGTATAGGCGGTAACCCTCTGCCAGATTCTGCCAAACTTCAAAGCCACGATCATCATAAAATATTTTATTGCTTTGTTTGGCGGATAGCGTCCAATTGGGTAAGGCGTCAGAGAAATCGTTATGGTTGTTTTTGACGACGGTAGTATCACCCGTTGGCTCAAAGACAATCAACTGATAATTTTCAATCACTTCATGTTGGTTTAAATTAACCTGACTCCAATCGTGCTCACCGTGGGTAATTTTATGATTGAGTTTATCAACCAGTTCAACGAGGTAGCTTTTGCCAAGCTGCTGTTGCTGCTGCAACGCATAAAGCCAAAGCAGTCCATAACCTGCCACTATTAGTATCAGCTCGATAGCCACCAAGGTTATGATGAGTCGCCGAGCTGCTGGGCGATTGTAGAGAGAAAACTGGTTTGACACAGCGTGATATACCCAATAAAGAAAACGGTCAATGAAGGTAAAAGAAAAAAACCCATCATCACAATGCTAGATTTAAGTATTGTGCCAATTCATATTATAATAGCAGAAATTTATTGTATTTAAGACGAAATTTATCATGTCTCAAACCCCGCTTAGGGTTGTATTTGCTGGTACACCCGAATTTGCTAAAGTTGCCTTACAAGCACTCATCAGTCACCAAAAAGCCCTTAATATTGACATTGTGGCAGTCTATACACAACCTGACCGCAAATCTGGTCGTGGGCAAAAAATTAGCACATCCCCCGTGAAAGCACTTGCCTTAGCAAATAACATTGCGGTAGAACAACCTGAAAGCTTTAGCTTAAAATCAGCCAATGGGAGTGTTTCACGTGAAACACTTAAACACTATCGCCCCGATATTATGGTGGTGGCTGCGTACGGATTGATTTTACCATTTGGCGTACTACATACCCCAAAATTTGGCTGCATCAATATTCATGGCTCATTATTGCCACGCTGGCGTGGTGCAGCGCCCATTCAGCGTGCGATTTTAGCGGGTGACGATACTACAGGCATTACCATTATGCAAATGGCGCAGGGACTTGATACGGGCGATATGCTGTATAAAATAGAATGCCCGATCACTGACACAGATACCACCCAACTATTGCATGATAAATTAGCCAAATTAGGCGGTGAAGCCATTGTGACGGTGCTGTCTGATGTAGAAAACTATCAACAAAAAGCCGAAAAACAAGACGACGCTTTGGCTAATTATGCCGAGAAAATCACCACGGCAGAGGGTGAGATTAACTGGCAAAATGATGCCATCAGTATTCAGCGTCAAATCCGTGCGTTAAATGCCTTTACCTATCTTGATGAACATAAAGACCCCAATCAGCGTATCAAAATAATAGAAGCAGCACCCATTAAACTTGACCAACAAACCCATGAACCTGCAGGTAAAATCGTCAGTGTGGGTCGTAATGCAATTTTGGTCGCCTGTGGCAAAAACGCGACCAACCACCAACATCAGAGTGTGCAACATCTGATTAATATCACCCAAATGCAGTGGCCAGGGGGTAAGCCGTTAACCGCTGAGCAAATTGCCAATGGAGATAAACTCAACGATGGTGATATTTTTCACTCATAACCAATTAGGCACATCATGACCCAATTACATTCTCAGCTTAACACTCGCGCCAAAGTTGTCGCCACCCTTGAGCGTATCCAACAAGGCGAATCATTGGCTAGCTTGCTTGACCCACTACTCAACCAAGTGAGCGAAAAAGACAAAGGCTTTGCCCATGAATTATTGCTTGGCACGCTGCGTCAATGGTGGGCACTCGCTCGTATTGGTGAAAGCTTGATTGAGCATGAAGTCACTGACAAAGGCGTATGGGCAGCCCTCAATATCGGACTGTACCAACTGCTGTACATGGACACGCCAGATTACGCGGCGATTGGTGAAACAGTCGAAGCAGTCAAACAACTGGATAAAGGTTACGGTGCTGGACTTATCAATGCCATACTGCGAAAGGTGCAAAAAAACCCTGCCAAATTTGCCAAAAAAATTGAGAAAAACCACAGTCTACCAAATTGGCTTGCCAAACAGCTCAAACAGGATTGGGGTGAATACTATGCCGAGCTTGGGCAAGCGCTTCGCCAACCTGCGCCCATATTCTTACGCGTCAATCGCAAATTTTGTAGTGTAGAGGATTATGCCGATATATTAACCCAACAAGGCATCGGTTTTGCCCTAGTGTTCATTGGCATTGAGAAAGTGCAAACCATTCAACTCACTGACGCTATAAGAATCACTGATTTGCCTAAATTTGCCGAAGGATGGGTCAGTGTGCAAGACAAACACGCCCAGTTATCAGCACATATTTTGGCAAGCCTCGCCTTGGATAAATCTTTGAGGTTACTAGATGCTTGCACTGCGCCGGGAGGTAAACTGGCGCATTTATTGGAGCTTGAGCAGTCAAAAACGTTTCACGTGAAACATCAAAATATCGCGCATGTAATCGCTTTGGACAATGATGAAAAACGTTTACAACGGGTAAGCCAAAATCTTGAGCGTTTGCAGTTAAACCAAGAAAATGTACAATTGGTGTGTGAGGATGCTGCAACGTTTCAAGCACATACCCAATTTGATGTGATAGTGCTTGATGCACCTTGCACTGCAACGGGGGTGATTCGCCGCCATCCTGATATTGCATTGCTACGTACTGAAGAAGATGTGGGGCAGACTGCCGCGTTACAAGCGAATATTTTAGCCAACTGTTGGCATAATTTAGCTACTAACGGCTATCTACTCTATATCACTTGCTCGATGTTAAAAGCAGAGAATGAAGACCAATTACAAGCGTTTTTAGCCACACACAAAGAGGCGCAAATCGTGGATTTTAGCCTTAATTTACCTAACCAAATCAAACGGGACATCGGTTATCAATGCTTGCCGCTTCATCAAAACGATGGCGATGGTTTTTATTATGCCTTACTGCAAAAACGTGGCTAAAAAATTGGCATTCATCGCAATGCTAGGTTTATGCTAAACTGCATGAAATTGATTAAATGGATGGAAAGATGAACTATATCAGCACCCGTGGCAAAACAGCCCCTATGCAATTTAGTGATGTGTTACTGATGGGACTTGCCCCAGACGGCGGCTTAATGCTACCTGAAGAATACCCACAGATTGATGAAGCAACCCTCACCCAATGGCGCACTTTAAGCTACACTGAGCTTGCCTTTGAAATCATGCAATTATTTGCCACCGATATCCCAAAAGACGATTTAAAAACACTGATTGATAAAACTTACACCGTGCAGGCATTTGGCAATCCTGATATCACCCCTGTTCGTACACTCAAAGATGGCATCAAAATCATCGAGTTATCAAATGGTCCCACACTGGCATTTAAAGACATCGCCATGCAGTTTTTGGGCAATGCTTTTGAATATGTGTTAAAGAAAAAAAATGAGCGTCTGACCATCATCGGCGCCACATCAGGTGATACAGGCTCAGCTGCTGAATATGCGCTGCGCGGCAAAGACAATATCGAAGTGTTCATGATGTCACCCCATGGCAAAATGAGTGAGTTCCAGCGCGCACAAATGTATAGCCTCGATGACAAAAATATCCATAACATCGCCATCAAAGGTATGTTCGATGACTGCCAAGACATCGTAAAAGCCCTGCAGCAAGATGCTGAGTTTAAAGCCAAATACAGCCTTGGGACTGTCAACTCCATTAACTGGGGTCGTATCCTCGCGCAAATCGTCTACTATTTTAAAGGTTATTTTGCCAGCACTACCGACAATAGCGAAAAGGTGAGTTTCTGCGTGCCATCGGGTAACTTTGGTAATATCTGCGCGGGACATATTGCCCGTGAAATGGGATTACCCATCGACCGTTTAATCGTCGCCACCAACGAAAACGACGTTCTGCACGACTTTTTTACTACTGGTAAATATAGCCCCCGTACCGCTGACAAGACTTATGTGACATCAAGTCCATCGATGGATATTTCAAAAGCGTCAAATTTTGAGCGTTTTGTGTACCTGCTCGCTGAGAAAAATGGCGAAAAAATCCATACGCTTTGGCAGGATGTCAACGCAGGTAAAGGCTTTGATATGTCGGATTTGATGGCAAACATCAATGGCAAATATGGCTTTGCATCGGGTAAATCAACCCATGCCGACCGTATCGCCACAATCAAACAAGTGTATGCCGAAGACAATCAGCTCATTGACCCGCACACCGCTGATGGGATAAAAGTGGCTCGTGAAGTACGCAAAAAGGGTGAGGTCATTGTCTGCGCCGAAACCGCCTTGCCAGCCAAATTTGCCGAGACCATCACCGAAGCTGTCGGTCAACTTGACATTCCCCGTCCCAAACATACCGATAATATCGAAAGCTTGGCGCAGTATGTGACTGTGCTTGATAATGATGCAAATTTGGTGCGTGCGCAAATTGAACAGTTTGTGGTAGCCAAATAATGGCTATCTAATAAATTGGCTAATAAGTTGGGTTAAACAAAAGCCTTTTAATTTGCTAGTTAAAAGGCTTTTTTGCATTAGTGTTCTCTTTTGCCTTATTGTTTATGGACAAATTTGCGCAGTATCGCTTTGACTTCATCCGTCTGCAGACGGTTACTAAAGTGAACATTTTCTTGTTGGATACGCGCTAGGATTTCTGTGGCATTACGCATCAAGTCTTTGGTTTGTCGTACCGATGACACCGATTTTTTGGCAAGTATTTCTGCTTTTTGGCGCGCCGTGCTTAGTACCTCATCACTATTAGCAAAAGCTTGGTTGGCTAAGCCTAATTCAACTGCCTGTATGCCTGTGATTTTTTCACCCATCACAAACACCTCAAAGGCACGCTGATAACCAATTTTTTGCGTCAGCAACAGGGTCGAACCTGCTTCTGGCACCAACGATAAATCCACAAATGGGGCTAATAATTTAGCGTTTTCTACGATATACACCAAATCACAATGAAGTAGTAGCGTCAAGCCAATGCCAACGCCTGAGCCTGTCACCGCTGCCACGATGGGTTTGGGATAATCACCCAAAAACTGCACGAAATCTAACGCATTAAGCTTGGCATCATCATTTTCTGCTTTGGTTAAAAAATCGACAAGATCATTACCTGCGGTAAAAAAATCACCGGTTGACGTAAACAAAATCACTTGAATATTATCGTCACTTTTTGCCTGTTCCATCGCAGTTTGTACGGCTTGGTACATGGCATTGGTTAGGGCATTTTTTTTATCGGCACGATTAAATTGAATTTCTAAAACGCCATTTTGCGTGTGAAACTTGACAAGTTGTTCCATGAAATTGTTTACCTTAGTATCTCATCAGTGTCTAGTAGGGGTCTAGTAGGGGTCTAGTAGGTATCTGGTGCTAAAAACCAAGTCAACAATATAGCATCATTCTAAGCGGAGATTCTAAAATTAGTGAGACAATGACGGCAAAAAAATCAAACTGAAAAAATTTAAAGCCAACATACCAACTGTTCAAAGAATTTTATCCAATAAAAAAGGCATTTAAATTAAATGCCTTTTTTTAATTGATATTTTAAATTGATTACTTAATTAACTAATGCAGCATTAACCAATACGGCGTTTACCCGTCGCTAGTTCATAAACGAATAGCACAATAATGGCACCAATCACTGAAAAGATTAAACCGGTAAAGCCACCATTGGCATTCATGCCTAGCATACCTGCTAAAAAACCGCCCACTAATGCACCAATAATACCCAGTACAATGGTAAGAATCCAACCCATTGCGTCTGCACCTGGCTTGATAGCACGGGCGATAACACCAACGATAAGACCCATGATAATCATATAAATAAAGCTCATTTTAACACTCCTCATTTTTTAACTTGTCTAATTTTTAACTTATCTTGTTGCCTAATCGATTGGCAGGCGTTACAGGGCTAAATTGTTATATTTATAGTTTTAACTAATAACTGCCTCTCTGATGACTGTTATTTTATAGACAAGCTATCAGCAGTTAAAATGTTGGTTTGTTAATTATGTAAGTTCTCTTTGAAGTATTAAGAGGATTTTTTATTTAATGTAATGCTATGTCAGTAGACACGATTAAATGTAAGTTCCGTTATCTAGATTCGATTTCTTGATAAAGCGCAGCGTATTGCTGGGTGAGTTTATGTTTAGCGTCCAAATAAATCAGCGGTAAACTTTGATGATGGGATTGTTTCATGATAATCGAAGGGCTAAGTTTGGTCTCATAGACAGGATAGCCTTCATTGACCAATGTTTGTACCACTTCTTTGGGTAAATTGGCGCGTGGGTCAAACTGATTGACGATGATACCTTCAATTAACAAGTCACTATTATGGTCTTGGCGCGTCTCTAAGATGTTTTGCACCAAGGTTTGCAGCGCGCGTTTGGAGAAAATATCACAATCAAACGGGACGATGACACGATCAGCTGCGATCAATGCCGACAAAGTAAAAAAGTTAAACGCCGGTGGTGTATCAATGTACACCCGATCAAACTGCTGCGTTAAAAGGCTTAAGCCGTCTTTTAATTTATAAATTTTATGTTTGCTTTCAAGGGGCTGCAAAATATCGGCAAGCATGGGACTGGCTGGAATCAGTGATAAATTATCAAATCGGGTGGTGTGAATACAGTGCTCCAACCCTTGATTGCGACTACCCGTCATTCCGCTAAATGGAAATGCAAACATCATCGGCATGGGGCTAGACGTCGCTTGCAGGGTTTGCGAAAAGAAATTTTCAATATTGGGTTCTGTGATATGAGCGGGATGAATGTCTGTGGCCGCATCGCCGATGATATATTGGGTAGCGTTGCACTGTGGATCAAGGTCGATGAGTAAAGTACGCAAACCTTGATGGGCACTCATCGCGGCAAGATTGACAGCAATGCTGGATTTACCAACACCGCCTTTTTGATTAAAAATGACTCGGGTAAGCATTGTGTAACCTAATAATTGTATAAATAATCATGAGTATGCTAAAAAATCATGATTTTTGCTAGCAAAATTACAAGGTTAGAACAGTGAGGCTTGCTGCAGTGCCTTCACCAGTCGGCCATGAATGCCTTCAAAGCCGCCATTGGACATCACAATCACCGCATCGTCATCGCCAATGTGCGCTGCAATATGCTTAATAATCGCATCGGTCGATGTCATCACTTGTTGGTTGGCCGCATTGCCAATCGCATCGGCGACTGACCAATCTAGATTGGCAGGTTGATACCAAATGACTTGGTCGGCGATACTCGCTGACGGCGCGAGCAAACCTTGGTGGGTACCGAGTTTCATGGTGTTTGAGCGTGGTTCAATCACTGCCCAGATTTTACGGTTTGGGTTATCCGCAAAACGTTTTTTGGCGCCATCAAGCGTGGTTTCAATGGCGGTTGGGTGGTGGGCAAAGTCGTCATAAACTTCTATATGTTTGCCGTTGTTATCGATTGTGCCGACTAGCTCCATACGGCGTTTGATGCCCGCAAAATTGGATAAGGCTTCACAGGCTTGTGCAACCGATACGCCAACATTGTAGGCTGCCGCAATTGCCACTAAACCATTATTGACGCTATGTAGCCCGCTCATCTGCCAATTGACTTGTCCTTTGTGCCCCTCAAACATGACTTCGTATTGGCTTCCGTCTTGTTTCACTAGCTTGGCTTGCCAATCCGCTTGGGAATTAGTGGCAGAAAGCGCTGTCCGCCAAATCGGTGTCCAACAGCCTTTTTTCAGGGTTTCTTCCAAGCTTTCGGTATCTGCTGGCATGACGATTTTGCCATTTGACGGTATCACGCGTACCATGTGATGGAACTGGGTTTGGATGGCGGCAAGGTTTGGGAAGATATCGGCGTGGTCGTATTCAAGGTTGTTTAAAATTGCGGTGGTTGGGCGATAGTGAACAAACTTAGAGCGTTTATCAAAAAAAGCACTGTCATACTCATCCGCTTCGATGACAAAGTAACCTTCATGATCCGCAGTTTTATCACTACCCAAATGGCTACTGTGGGCAAACGCTTGTTGTAGGCGTTCATCTTGGGTATCAACAAGTGGCACGCCACCAATCAAAAAGCCGGCATCAATGCCTGCATAGTGTAAAATCCACGCCAGCATCGTGGTAGTGGTAGTTTTGCCATGCGTGCCTGCGACAGCTAATACATGACGGTATTGCAATACCTGCTCTGCCAAAAACTGCGGACCTGAGGTATAAGGAATACGCTCATTGAGCATATATTCAACCGCTTCGATGCCGCGCTTCATGGCATTGCCGACAATCACCAAATCAGGTGCAGGTTGTAAATGACTAGCGGCATACCCTTGCATAATCTCAACACCCGCATTTTTAAGCTGGGTGGACATTGGTGGATAGACATTGGCGTCCGAGCCTGTCACGGTATGTCCAAGGTCACGCGCAAGCAGCGCCAACGAACCCATGAAGGTACCACAAATACCAAGAATATGAATGTGCATAAGTTTGCCTTAGGTCAAATACGCATTAGCGGCTAACCAAAGCCGCTAAACCTTGCTAAAAATTAACAATTTTAAAGGACAAATCATGCTTTGTCAGCTATTAAATCCAGTTGCAGGTTAACTTGCTCACAAACACCCATGTCTAGTTTTTGGCAACCCACCGTGCCAAAACCGTGCCAAAGGGGTAAAGAAAAATAGTTTTACAAATTACTATGACAGTGCTAAGTTACTCTAAATTCACCAAAATAGTGTTTTTGCACTATTTTTATGAAGTTAAAGCATTGAGGAGTGGTATGAAAAGCAGTGAGTTATTAAGCATTTTAAAGCAGTGTCATCGCAATGAGCCAGAGTTTATTCAAGCGGTCGAAGAATTCTGGGAAGATATCGCAGCGGTTTATGACCAATCCACTGTTTATCAACACCTTAATCTATTTGACCGCTTAACCAACCCCGACCGTGTTATTCAATTTCGTATCAACTGGGAAGATGACCAAGGCAATGTTCAAGTCAACCGCGGTTGGCGTGTGCAATTTAACAATGCATTAGGCCCTTACAAAGGCGGTATCCGTTTTCATCCCAGTGTGAATCTTTCGGTACTAAAATTTTTAGGGTTTGAACAAATCTTTAAAAACGCATTGACCGGTCTGCCCATGGGTGGGGGTAAAGGCGGTTCAGACTTTGACCCAAAAGGTAAATCAGACGCCGAAATCCGTCGATTTTGCTATGCCTTTATGCGCGAATTAGCGCCTTATATTGGTGCAGATATAGACGTACCTGCGGGTGATATCGGTGTCGGTGGCCGCGAAATTAATTATATGTTCGCCATGTATAAGACGCTTAATCGTGAGTTTACCGGGGTATTAACCGGTAAGACGGTGGGACAAGGTGGTAGCTTGATTCGTACCGAGGCAACGGGGTTTGGTCTTGTGTATTTTTTACAAAACATGCTAGAAGCCCATCATGACGGCTTGATGGCTAAGACTGTCCTAGTCTCAGGTGCGGGCAATGTATCGTTACATGCGGCACAAAAATGTATTGAGCTTGGCGCGCAGGTACTGACATTATCAGACTCAAAAGGCACCTTACATCTCAAGCATGGCTTTACCTTAGAGCAAATTGAAGCGCTCAAAACTTATAAAGCGCAAGACAAACGTTTAAAAGACTTCGTCGGCACCAGTGATGACGCAGAATGGATCGACGGTAGCCGTCCATGGCATATCAAAGCCGATATTGCCCTACCTTGCGCCACCCAAAACGAAATCAACGGGCAAGATGCGCAAAATCTGGTCAATCATGGCGTTAAATACGTGGCAGAAGGTGCCAACATGCCCAGTGATGCCGATGCCATCGCCATCTTCCAAAGTAATGGCGTCATCTATGCGCCGGGAAAAGCCTCGAATGCCGGTGGGGTTGCGGTATCAGGTCTTGAGATGTCACAAAACTCGGTACGTCAATACGCAACCTTTGCGGTGCTTGATGAGCAATTAAAAACCATCATGAAAAATATCCATGACGATTGTTTTAACCATGGTAAACAAGCGGATGGGAGCATTGATTATAAAAAAGGCGCCAATCTAGCAGGTTTTAACAAGATTGCTAAAGCCATGGTGAATTACGGCATTCTATAATAATAAAAAACCTCTCATTAACTTTAATAAATAAAAAGCGCCGTCATTGTGATGGCGTTTTTTATTGAAGCAATAGCAATCAGTCAGTACAAGCCTGAAAAAATTTAAAGCTGGTGCTAGGCAGCCAATTTACATTGAGTTTCTTGTTTTGTAATTGTACAAAGCCCACATGTCCCCCATGCTGGCTGTACAGTAAGCGCACGCAAGGTGACACATCGGCTTGGGTGGCAAGAATGCCCAAAAATGGGTCGTCTTTGGCAGTGATAATCAGCGTGGGTTTAGTGATGTTTTTGAGTACAGGTAGGGCAGAGGCCTGGATGTAATAATTCGCCCCTGTACCAAAACCATGGCGCGGCGCGGTATATAACTCATCAAACTCATCAATCATCTTGATATTTTTTAAGGCGTTGATTAATGCTGGCTCGTCTACCTTTTTTAAGGCTTTTTGCAATAAAGGATTGAGCAAATAAGGCGTATACACGCGTTTGGCGACAAAACGATGCATGGCTTTTGCCGAAGTTGTCAAATCGACGGGCGCAGAAATCACCACCGCTGCTTCACAGGCAGCTGCATCGCCTTCTTCACCCATATAACGCGCCAGCATATTGGCACCGAGCGACACGCCACTGGCTACAATTCGGCTATAACCGTACTGAGTTTTTAGCAGGTTAAACATATGCACCGCTTCGGCAGTATCACCCGCGTTATAGTCCAGTTCTGAGGTATTATCCACCCCGCCGCAGCCGCGAAAATGGACAATAACCGCATCATACCCCAATCGGTGCGCTTGGTGGGCAAAGGCAATGGCATAATGGCTGTCGCTACTGCCTTCAAGCCCATGAAACATCACCGCCAATGGCTTATCAAGGTTTGGCTGATTATCGGTATTGGCAAATACAAAGTCATAAGCCACTTGGGTGGTGCCGGTACGGTCAGGGTGAAGGTGTCGCTGATAGTTAGGTTTTGGCAGTTTGATAAACTTGGGTAAAATGGTTTGAACGTGGGGGTTGGCTAAGAAAAACGGGGTGCGAAATGGCGTTAGGGGTAGTTGGTGAATGTTCATAATATACCTAGTGATTGTTATAATTTTTGACTATTTTACGGCTTTTTGACAGTTTTTTCATGGCGACTTGTGAGCTAAGTTTGGGGTGTTTTGTAGGTTTTTTTGAGGACAATTTTGCTGGGCTATCACTTTTACGCTGCTACTTTGGCTCTTCGCTAGCTTTAACATTCCCATAAAAACCAATTTTTTCGCTGAGGACTTGAACCGATTTTTGCGCAAGCTCCACTGTCAAAACGACATTTTTACCATAATCAACCTTTAAAATCGTGGCATTAAAGCCGTCTAATGTATGTCTGACAAAGGATTCATTGGCAAAATCGGTTTCAATCAGTACCACGCTTAACGGCACAAACGCGTGCAAATTCATGTTATCAACGACGGCTTGCGCGGCGCTACTATAGGCACGTGTCAGCCCGCCTGCACCAAGTTTGATACCGCCAAAGTAACGCACCACAATGACCACGCAGTTACCAATGCCCTTGTGTTGTAACACGTTTAAAATCGGCTTGCCTGCCGTACCACTGGGCTCACCATCGTCATCAAACCCTGCCGAGGTGGTGTTGTGCGGGTCGCCAATAATATAACCATAGCAGACATGGCGCGCATCAGGATACTGATTGCGTAATTGTTCCACGTGAAACATTAATTGCTCGCGGTTATCAATGGCAAAGCCAAAGCCCAAAAATTGGCTTTTTTTAATCTCAAGTGTGGCAATACATGGGTCGCTAAGCGTGTAATAGGTCATGGTTAATCTATGTTACAATAAACAAAACAAGCACTAGGATAACAAAAAAATGCGTTTAGACAAATTTTTAAGCAAAGCCACCGAGCTATCGCGTAAAGACTGCAAAAAAATCTTGCACGCAGGTGAAGTCACTGTCAATGGCGAGGTGGTCAAAGATGCAAGCCTACATATCGATGAAGTGGGTGACGATATCGAATGGGCGGGTGAGCCATTATCGGTCGCGATGGGCAATCGCTACTTACTGTTATATAAGCCAGAAGGCTTTGAGTGCACCCTAAAGCCAAAAGAGTGGCCGATTGTCACAGACTTGATTGATGTACCCCAGCTAGGTAGTTTGCGGATTGCAGGGCGACTCGATGTCGATACCACGGGTGCGCTGCTACTTAGCGATGATGGTGGCTTTTTGCACCGCGTCACCAGCCCCAAACATCATGTGGCAAAGGTGTATGAATTGACGCTTGCCGACCCAATGACTGAAGCACAACAGGCATTTGCTATCAAAGAATTGGCAAAAGGCATCATGCTTGAGGACGAGTATGATAAAACCAAACCCGCTGAGTTAAGTTTTTCTGATGCTACCCATGCCAAGTTGGTACTCACGGAAGGCAAATATCACCAAGTCAAACGCATGATGGGCTACTTTGGCAATAAAGTCATTGAGTTACACCGTGCCAGCATCGGTAACATTACCTTGGAAGGATTAGAAAAAGGCGAAAGCCGATTTTTGACCGCTGAAGAAATTGACCAGTTTTAATCATTTAGCGGCAGCGTCACACCCACGATTTTCCAATGAATAAGCCCTTGGCGCTGCAAGTGGAGCGTTAACGGGTAGCCACGCACCTGTCCGGTGACTTCAAAACAGTTAAAACCACAATAGTGTGTGGTCGGTTGGGTCTGTGACGTTGCTGTGGTGGCGTTGGGATTAGGCGATTGTAGTTGTTGTTTAATTTTTTGATTAAGCTCAGCTGAATTGCGCGCCAAAATCAAGTCTTTGATATCAATCTTATCCATCGCTACGGCCACCAAGCCCCCTAGCAGTTTGACATTTGTTTTGAGCAGCTCGGTGGTCGCTTGTCCTGTCAGCGCATACTGTACGCCCTCTGGCGTGACGGTATTATCCACGGCTTGATTGACCATTTTATTCACTAGGTCATCAGGGCTTAGTTCGATATTGAGCATCTGCAAAATAGGGGATTTTGCCACATGATTGGCTTTTTCTATTAATACAGGGCTTAGCTGTGATTTGATACTTTGCTGCAGTTGCGTAAATTCAATCGCTGCACTGATAGTGTCTGCTTGTTGTGCATCATAGGCTTTTTTCAGTTGGTATACTGCCCAATAAGGGGAGGCAAATACCCATGCGACGACAATCAGTGCGAGGATGATTAGCAAAGATAATACTTTTTTCATAAATAACTATCAGTATTAGAGTTTGCTAATTAGTTTAAAACAATGGGCTAGGCTATTGCGTATTTTTCTTGCAAAAAAGGAAAATATTTTTGCGCTGATTGCCGATTATTTGCTTGATTATTTAACAAAAATCGCCACTATATTGCATATTTTTAAATTTTAGTCTTTCAAAGGTTTGGCAGCTGTTAAACGTTGCTACCGGTCGAATCCACTCTTCCGTACTGTCAAAACTATGCTGCCAAAGGAGTTACTATGTCAAAACGCGATTTTTATGAAGTATTAGGGGTAGATAAAACCGCTAATGAACAAGAAATCAAAAAAGCCTACCGCAAACTTGCGATGAAATACCATCCAGACCGTAACCCTGATGACCCTGCCGCCGAAGAAAAATTCAAAGAAGCCTCGATGGCATACGAAGTGCTAAGCGATGACAGCAAACGCTCAGCGTATGACCGTATGGGGCATGCCGCGTTTGAGAATGGCATGGGCGGTGGCGGCTTTGGCGGTGGAAACTTCCAAGACATTTTTGGCGATATTTTTGGCGGCATGGGCGGCGGCCGTGGTGGCAGCGCCGGCGGCTTCCAAGACATTTTTGGCGACATTTTTGGGGGTCGCACAGGGGGTGGACGTAGCAGACGCGGCTCAGATTTACGCTATATGCTTGATTTGACACTTGAAGAAGCGGTGCAAGGGACAAAAAAAGAAATTACCTTTACCGCACCTGCCCCTTGTGAAACTTGTGATGGTAAGGGCGCCAAAGATAGCAGCGATATCGTGACCTGCGCAACTTGTGGTGGTGCGGGTGTGGTACGTATGCAGCAAGGCTTTTTTGCTGTGCAACAAACCTGCCCCAACTGTGGCGGCTCCGGTAAACAAATCAAAAATCCTTGCAATGACTGTCATGGCTCGGGTGTTAAAGAAAAATCACGCACCCTTGAAGTCACCATTCCTGCCGGCATCGACAATGGCGATCGGGTACGTTTAACGGGCGAAGGTGAAGCGATTACAGGCGGCGAAAGCGGCGACTTGTATGTTGAAATCCGTGTGGCACAGCACCCTATTTTTACCCGTGAAGGCGCTGACTTATACATGGATGTGCCAATCAGCTTTGCGGATGCAGCCTTAGGCCGTGAGGTGGAAGTACCAACACTTGAAGGACGTATCAATTTACGCATTCCCGAAGGCACCCAAAGCCACAAAGTATTCCGTATCAAAGGCAAAGGCGTTACCCCTGTGCGCACGACGATGAAAGGTGACTTGTTATGCCGTGTGGTGGTGGAGACACCGACCAATCTCAACAATGAACAAAAAGAGCTACTTCGTCAGCTACAATCATCCATGGGTGATCATCAACAATCGCCCCAAAAAAAATCCTTCTTTGATAAACTCAAAGAAGATGTCAAAGATTTGTTTGACTAGGTTTTATTGGTTTATAGTGTTGTATAGATGTTTCACGTGAAACATTAAACCCTTGTAATGATTGCAAGGGTTTTTTTGTATAAGGCAATATTGAGCTAAGCTAGGATTCAGCGAGACAAGCTGTTATGATTTGAACTTAGAAAGTTATACTAGAAAATCAGGCTAGAAAATCAGATTAGCAAGTTACACTAGGTAATTGGGCGAGATAAAGGATAAGCAAATGGTAAAAATCGGGGTCATAGGCGCAGGTGGGCGCATGGGACGTATGCTGATTCAAGCAGTGGCACAAAATCCACAAACTACCCTTGCAGGGGCGATAGAGCGTCAAGGCTCAAGCTTGTTGGGCGTGGATGCGGGCGAGCTAGTTAATCTCGACAAAACTAATGTCGCTTTGGTCGATGACTTGGCAGGGGTCATTCATGATATTGATGTACTCATAGATTTTAGCTTGCCTGAGTCGACTGCCAAAAACTTACAGCTTTGTGCTGATCAAGGCGTCAATATGGTCATTGGGACAACAGGCCTAAATGATGAGCAAAACGCCATCTTAAAACAGGCAAGTGAAAAAATCGCCATCGTATATGCAGGCAACTACTCAACTGGGGTGAATTTAACCCTTAAACTGCTTGAAATGGCTGCCAAAGCATTTGGTGATAGCGCCGATGTCGAAGTTATCGAAGCCCATCATAAACACAAAATTGATGCGCCATCGGGCACCGCCTATATGATGGCTGAAGCGGTTGCCAAAGGACGTGGTCAAAACCTAAAAGACGTGGCGATTTATGGCCGCGAAGGTCAAACTGGGGCGCGCAAAGCAGGCGAGATTGGTATCCATGCCATTCGTGGTGGCGAGATTGTCGGCGACCATACCGTGATGTTTATCGCCGATGGCGAGATAGTTGAAATCACCCATAAAGCCCGTGAGCGCATGACCTTTGCCGCAGGGGCGGTGCGTGCTGCGGTGTGGGTCAATGAGCAGCAAACAGGACAGTTTGATATGCAAGATGTGCTTGGGCTGAAAGACTAAATTAACGCATATGGGTTCGATGCTTACTAGATAAGGCTAATGTATTGAAGGAAACAATAATGGGCGAAACAGCAAATATCACCAAATTACCCCCATTTGGTGATTTACTAAATTCAGGGATTCAAACGCTAAAGAATCTTAGTGGGCGTAGCAGTATTAGTCAAAACTTATTTTTTCGTGAGTTTGATAAGGTTGCCCAATTAAGTGACGATCAAAAAAGTATTAGCTACTTAAGCCAATTTGACATTCAAAATGAATATGAGGAAGGGACACCTTGTTACGAGCCACTGACTAATTTGATATTAATGTGCTTATCTGCCATGGGTGTTATCAAAGAGAACTGTTTTAGTTTGCAGCCAAATATTGGTAAAGAGTTTGCAAGCTTAATTACCTTTGATGAAAAAGTAACCATAAAAAATCTCGTTAGGATAGATCCACTTGGCAAGATATTTTTTTGGTTAGCCAATGAAAATTTTTCACAATATCTTATGAAAGGTATCCCAAATAATGATTATATCGCAAACTTAAAACGCTTTGATGAAAAGTCTTTTCAAGATCTTAAAAAAGTTAATCAAGTGGCATATGGCAAACGTGGTGACCCATTGATTAACTATTTTATCAATGAGACAACGCGCCGCACGTCATTATTTATGAATAACTATCAAGATGCCATGGTCAGCGATGGCAATGTAAAAGTTACCCCAGACATGATATTGACCCAACTTGATAATTTAACACCATTACAATTTGAATGGTTTTGCGTGAAATTGGTAGAGCGTTCACTAGAGAATGAAAGTCCAGAAAGTAACTTAAGTTCGCACCATACAGGAAAAGCCAATGACGGCGGTATTGACGGTATGATTACTCAAATATTTTCTAATGAAGAACGGCATACGTACTATATTCAAGCAAAACTTTACTCCCAAGGTAATAATATTTCAAATCGCGAATTAAGAAACTTTGTGGGCGGCTATCCACCGCAGAAAGACAGCCATCATGGTATTTTTATTACCACAACTAGCTTTACCAAACCCGCGCTCGATTATTTCGAAAACCTTGAGTCGCATAGTTTAATCTTGATTGACCAAATGGCACTAATTGAGCTGATGATGGAGCATGAAGTGGGGTTAAAGCAAGTAGATTCTAAGCCAAAGCTTGTACTGGACAATGATTTTTTTGAAAAAATTAAGCGGTATTAAAAAAATAAGGTAGATTAACTACCCTATTTTTTACCAAAAAATTTAAACTTCTTTATATAACTGCTTACCTTCCTCAATAAATTTTTGCTTCATCTGCTCCATGCCTAGGCGGACTTCATCGGCAGACGCTTCACCGACTTGCCCGACCAATTCAGTATCCACCTGCTTGATAGCGTGGCTGGCATCCGATAACTCGCCTGTATCAGGGGTAATGTCTTGCCCAAGCTGTGGTTTATTAAACTCAAGCCCTGCTGCATAATCCCGCACGTTTTGGGTGATTTTCATTGAGCAGAATTTTGGACCACACATCGAGCAAAAATGCGCCGATTTATGCGCTTCTTTTGGCAAGGTTTCATCATGAAATTCACGAGCCGTGTCTGGGTCTAGGCTGAGATTAAACTGGTCATCCCAGCGAAACTCAAAACGCGCTTTTGACAAGGCGTTATCCCGCGCTTGGGCACCTGGGTGTCCTTTTGCCAAATCTGCCGCATGTGCTGCGATTTTGTAAGTGATGATACCGTCTTTGACATCCTTTTTGTTCGGCAGACCTAAATGCTCTTTTGGCGTGACATAGCACAGCATGGCAGTGCCGTACCAACCAATCATCGCCGCACCAATGGCGGATGTGATATGGTCGTAGCCTGGCGCGATATCCGTCGTCAAAGGTCCAAGTGTGTAAAAAGGCGCTTCTTTACAGACTTCAAGCTGTAAGTCCATGTTTTCTTTGATACGGTTCATGGCCACGTGTCCTGGACCTTCAATCATGACCTGTACGTCATGTTGCCACGCCACTTGGGTCAGCTCGCCCAAGGTTTTGAGCTCACCAAACTGCGCATCATCGTTGGCGTCTTGTAGGCAACCGGGGCGCAAACCATCACCGAGACTAAACGCCACATCGTAGGCTTTCATAATCTCGCAAATTTCTTCAAAGTGGGTATAAAGAAAATTCTCTTTATGATGGGCAAGACACCACTGCGCCATAATCGAGCCGCCGCGGCTGACGATGCCTGTCAAACGATTGGCGGTCACCGGTACGTAGCGCAGCAGTACACCCGCGTGAATGGTAAAATAATCAACACCTTGCTCGGCTTGTTCAATCAAGGTGTCTTTAAAGATGTCCCATGTCAAATCTTCGGCAACGCCATCCACTTTTTCTAGGGCTTGATAAATCGGTACGGTACCGATGGGCACGGGGGAGTTACGGATAATCCATTCACGGGTTTCATGGATATGCTTACCGGTTGATAAGTCCATGATGGTGTCCGCGCCCCAACGGGTAGCCCAAGTCATCTTGGCAACTTCTTCGTCAATGCTAGAGCCCAGGGCTGAATTACCGATATTGGCATTGATTTTGACCAAAAAATTGCGCCCAATAATCATCGGCTCTGATTCGGGGTGATTAATGTTATTGGGGATAATCGCCCGTCCCGCAGCGACTTCGGCACGCACAAATTCTGGGGTGATGAGTTTGGGGGTATTGGCACCAAAGTTGTTACCAGCGTGCTGACGCATATCAGTTAGGTCATGCTGCTTTTGGGTTTCACGGATGGCGATGTATTCCATCTCTGGGGTGATGATGCCTTGTTTGGCGTAGTGCATTTGGGTGACGTTTTTGCCATTGATCGCCCGTCTTGGCTTGTCGATATGCCCAAAGCGCAGGTTAGCCGTGGCGATGTCATTGGCACGCTCATTGCCGTATTGGCTTGAGAGTTTGGCAAGCTGCTCGGTGTCGCCGCGCGCTTCTATCCAAGCTTGACGCAGTTTTGGTAAGCCTTTGGTCAGGTCAATTTCGACGTTGGGGTCAGTATATACTCCTGAGGTGTCATACACATAAAACGGTGGGTTTTTTTCGCCTTCTGCCTTGCCAAAACCGCCCACCGGGGTATCGGTCAAGGTGATTTCCCGCATCGGCACTTGGATGTCAGGGCGTGAGCCTTGGATGTAGACTTTGCGAGATGCCGGCAAGGCGCGCGTCAAATCACGCGCTTCTTCTTCAAAGCGGTCATCGGTAGGGTCACGGTGGGCAGGGGTTTTGTGAGTAACGTTGGTAAGTTGGTTCATAGCGAGTCCATGTTATGTTATGAAGTGATGGTTTGCTGGACTCGGGCGAAGATAGGTGAGTATGACTGTTTCTAAAAAACTGATTGTAGAAAAAACTAATTCTAGAAAAATACTGGTCTAACTAACCTAATAGACGACTTCCCTACGACGGTATTAACCGTGTCAGGTTCGACGGGTATGTCTCAGCCGTTGGTATGTCATCCAACTGCACCCCGAGTCAATACCTCCATATTAACAAAAACTCACAGGTTTACCTAATAGATTTTTAGCCATTTTGTGATGATGATTTACTCAACTAAATTACTGATTTTTTTGACAACTATCGGTATGATAGAGGCTCCTTGGTTGTTGAAAATGTTGTAATTATTGATATGGAATGCATCTGTTTGTGGAATCGTAAAGCGACTGGCGCCCGATGGCGGTTAGGGGCGATGGTAGTGTCATTGATAGGGTCGATGTCCCTCAGCCCAGCCGTGATGGCAAAAGATTTGTGGGAATTGTATAGCGCCGCCCAGCGCACCAATGGCAATTGGGCAGGGCAGCAATATGACTATTTGGCAACGCAAAAAAATGTGCAGCTAGCGTTTGGCGATATGCTGCCGCAAGTGGGGCTGCAAGGCAGTGTCAAACATAACCAGTTTTATCCCAAAGACGATAACATCCCTGATACGGGCAATACTACAAGCCAAGTCGGTATCGGACTGCGCCAAGCCTTGTTTCGTGCTGATAAATGGGCAAACTATGAAAAAGCCGTGCTCGCCAGTCAAGCCAATGACATCCAGCTATTACAGCAGCATCAACAACTCATCGAGCAAATCAGCAAAGCCTATCTCAATGTATTGCGCGCTGAAGCGATGACAGATAGCCTTAATGCCGAGTTCACCGCACTCAAAGCACAAAATGACATGATGCAAGCGAGACTCGCACAAGGGGTAGCGGCGCGGGTAGATACCGAAGAAAGCCGTGCAAGGCTTGAAAGCGTCAGCGCCTCTATCGCCAACAATGACGTGGCAATCGTAAATGCCAAACAGCAGTTATCACTGCTCACCGGTCAACCAATCAATCAGCTAGACAGTATCAAGTTACCGCCTGATTTGAATCTTGTGGCAAGTCAAAGTATCGACAACTGGATGCAGCAGTCACAAAATAATAATCTCGATATTCAGCTAGCACAAACCCAAGTGGCGATTGCTAACAAACAAGTCGATTATCTCAAAGCCAATACCTATCCCCGTGTCGATTTGGTAGGCAATGTGGGGTGGCAAGACTATACCCATAATAATGTTAGCGCTATTGATGGCACCAATTATAGCTTTGGGGTGGAAGTGGATTTTCCGTTTTATACCGGTGGGCGGACACGCGCAGGCGTTGAGCAAGGCAATTTGCAGGCGCAAGCGGCAAAAAGTCGCCTCGCCTATGTGTACCAAGCCGCGATGACTCAGACTAGCCAAGCGTATCTAAATTTGATCGCACAGCGTGCCACGATTAAAGCCCAGCAAGTTGCCGTGGAGGCTAATCGCCGCGTCGCCCAAGCGTCAAAAACAGGCTATGATTTGGGGGTGCGCTCGATGGTAGATACACTACTGGCAGAACGCCAATATCACGCTGCCAAACGCGATTTGATTAATGCGTATTTTGATTATTTAAATGCCTACATTGACCTACAAAAAGCTGCGGGCAATCTGACCGATGACACGGTCAAAGTGCTAGATAATCAGCTGATTTAAAGCGGGTTTTTGATAAGGTATGTTAAAATAAAAAACCCTACCTATCGGCAGGGTTTTTATGTTTATGCGATTATGCAACGCTCTATTTAACTTTAGTCCACTCTTTACGAACCGCAGCTTTAGTTGCTGCTGGTAGTGGTACGTAGTCAAGAGAAGTAGCCATTGCGTCACCATTGTTGAATGACCAATCAAAGAACTTTAACGCTTCTTTCGCTTTAGCACCGCCCGTACGAGGTACGAGGATGAACGTCGCTGCAGAGATTGGCCAAGCGTTGGCTGCTGGCATGTTAGTAATCGTCACCGCAAAACCAGGGTATTGTGCCCAGTTAATGTTTGATGCTGCGGCAAACGTTGAATCGTCAGGCAGGACAAATTTACCCGCGCGGTTTTGAAGTTGGGTATAAGCTAAACGGTTTTGTTTTGCGTAAGCATACTCAACATAACCGATGGAGTTTGCAACACGTTGTACGTTGCTTGATACGCCTTCGTTACCTTTACCGCCTACGCTTGCTGCAGCATTAGGCCATTTAACGGTTTTGTCCGCGCCTACTTTTGCTTTCCAATCGCTTGATACTTGGCTTAGGTAGTTGGTAAATACGAAAGTGGTACCTGAACCGTCTGAGCGATTAACAGTTGTAATCTTAGCGGCAGGTAGGGCAACGCCTGGGTTTAATGCTTGGATACGTGCATCGTTCCAAGTAGTGATTTTGCCCATATAGATGTCAGCAAGGACGGTGCCCGATAGTTTTAATTGACCGGGTTTGACGCCAGCGATGTTTACCACAGGTACGATACCACCAATGACTGCGGGGAATTGGATTAAGCCGCTGGCATTTAGCTCTGCTGGGCTCATTGGCGCATCAGTGGCACCAAAATCAACCGTTTTTGCTTGGATTTGTTTGATACCGCCTGAAGAGCCGATACCTTGGTAGTTTACTTGGTTGCCTGTTGCTTTTTGATAATCGCTTGCCCATTTTGAGTAAACAGGCTGTGGGAAGGTTGCACCCGCACCTGTGATGTTGACAGCATTGGCTTGTACGCCTACAGCAGCGAATGCCACACTGACGATTAAATGTGATAGTTTCATAATGATTCCTTGATGGACAAATGAGATGATTGTCAGGGAAGATGGTAACTTAGCTTAGGGCGTCGCCAACTAATGTGTCGCGTTTTAAATCACCCAACGCTGAAAAATTGTTGCCATGTTAATGTAACAAAATGTCAAATCTATTACGGTTATGTTAAAGTTTGATGACATTGAAATGTTTGTTAGGTTTTTTGCTCGGTTTATATGATGCAATATCAGCGAATAGGCGCGCTATTTTTCATCATTTTGTCGTAATTTTTAGTTATAGTTAGCTTTTCTTTAACGTCTTTTTTAATCACAATTTTGCACAGTCCATGAGTCACAATCCATGAGTTAGGAAGGGAAATATGAATTTAATTGGTGAGCATTTATCAAAAAGTTATGACCAAGATTTACAAAACTTGGTCAATTTATTTTTAAAAATGGGTGGCATGGCAGAAGCCAATCTCACCAAAGCAATTGAATCTTTGGTAAAAAGTGATGTGGCGCTTGCCGAAGATGTCATTGATGGTGACAAAGAAATCAACTTTACTGAGCAGCAGCTTGATGATTCGGTGGTCAAAGTATTGGCACGTCGTCAACCTGCTGCTACCGACTTACGCCTAATCATGGCAGTGAGCAAATGCAGTGCTGACATTGAGCGTATTGGTGATGAAGCCAAAAAAATCGCCAAGATGGCGCGCCGTGCCACCCGTGAAGGTCAATCACCGATTGGGTATCATGAAGCGCATCAAATGGGTAATTTTGTGCAGATGATGCTAAAAAATGCGCTAGAAGCCTTTGCCAAGTTTGATGCAACAGGTGCTTACCAAGTGATAGAGCAGGATAGTGAAATTGATGCAATGTACAAATCTGCGTCACGCGCGATGATGACATACATCATGGAAGATGGTCGCTATGTAGCAAAAGTCATTGATATTTTATGGGTGCTGCGTTCGATAGAGCGTATTGGTGCGCATGCGCGTAATATCGCTGAGCAATTGATTTTTTGTATTACCGGTGAAGATGTGCGTTATCAAAAACTGGGTGCCAAAAAGGACAGCGCGCTGAATCCCGAAGCTAGCAATGAAATCGCTGATGCCTCACTAGATTATCAACCGAGCAATGGCGAAAACTAACGTTTTTTAGTCAAACCTGCTCTTAGGCGGAATTGGTTGTCAGGGTTAGGTTATTTTAATGGACGGTTGCATGGTATTTTTAAGTGATTCTGCTACACTGTAGCCTATCAACTTTTGGTGAAAAAACGATAGGAAACACCATGTCTAGCGAATCACTTAACACCCCAATCCCCACATCCACTGGGGAAAATATCACCCAAAAATCATTACTTATTTTTGACTTGGACGGTACGTTGATTGATAGCGTCCCAGATTTGGCGGACGCCGTCAATGCGATGCTAACCACGCTTGGCAAAGCCAACTTTAGCGAAGATGTCATCCGCAACTGGGTGGGCAATGGGGGCAAAGTACTGGTGCAACGTGCCTTATCCGGCTCACAAACCATTGACCCCAATCTCACTGAAGACGATACCAATCAGGCGCTTGCCCTCTTTTTTGACTACTACCATCAAAAAACCTGCGTCAGAACCCAGCCTTACGCAGGGGTGAGCGAGGGGTTGCGTGAGCTAAAAGAGCAAGGCTATACCCTCGCTATTGCCACCAATAAACCCATTGATTTTGTTCCTGCGATTGTTGAAAAATTGGGTTGGCAAGCCCTTTTTGCTTATATTTTGGGTGGCGATAGCTTGCCTGCCAAAAAACCTGACCCGATGCCGCTACTGCACGTCTGTGACCAATTAGGCTTTAGCATCGCTCAAAGCTATATGATTGGTGATTCCAAAAACGATATTTTGGCAGGGCAAAATGCGGGCATGGATACGCTTGGGTTATCGTATGGCTATAACTATGGGCAGGATATTCGTGATTATCATCCGACCCAAACCTTTGATGACTTTGCCACGCTGACTGAGTTTTTGAGTCATGCACGAGTTTAACTATCATCTCAACTTTGACACGCTGAATTTTCGCGAGCATCCAGGGTTGTATCGGGTGGGGCGCGGTGAGCAAGGCGTGTTATTGGTAGAGCCGTATAAATCCGAGATTTTACCGCATTGGCGATTTGCTACGCCAGAACTTGCGCGTGAGAGCAGTGATACCATCTATGCGATGTTTTTGGACTACCTTGCCCAAGGGGATTTTGTCGGTGCTGATATGGCGCGTAAATTTATCCAAATGGGTTATACGCGCTCGCGTCGTTATGCCAATCACAAAGGGGGCAAAAAATACGACGGCGCTGTCCCTGACGCTAAAAAAGGACAAAGTGGCGCGCATGGGCGTGAGCAATTGCCGCAGCAATCACAGCAGCTTGAATCCGCACAAATCAAAGCCCAATCTGCACAAATTTTTAAGCAAAAATGGGATGAATGCCGAGCCAATGCGGATTATAAAGCGCTAAAAAAACAGTTTGAAGCCAAATACGTCAACGACACCCAATACGATAACCTGCCGCCCACATTTTTTCGCGAGCATCCGTTTTTATAGGCTGGTTGTATGGTGAGTTAGCACGAAACTTAGGCATTCGTTAATTGACTACGATAACTGAGTGCCTCTGTCAGATGCGGTGTCTGAATATTGTCACTGCCTGCCAAATCCGCAATCGTGCGGGCGACGCGAAGGACGCGATGATAGCCGCGCGCGGACAGATTCAACCGACTTTGTGCCATTGCCAAAATACGACTTTCTGCATCGCCAAGCGGCGCAAATTGGTCAAGTTCACTGGGGGAGAGTTCATTATTGGCTTTGCCCTGTCTGGCTTGCTGACGCTGATAGGCTTGTATCACCCGCTCACGCACTACCGCAGAAGACTCACCCCTCTGTGCTGACTGCAAATCACTGGCAGGCAGGGCAGGCACGGTAATATGCAAATCAATACGGTCCAGCAAAGGTCCTGATAGCTTTTCTTGGTAGCGTTTGATTTGCTCGGGTCGGCACTGGCAGCGACCTGATTTATCCCCATAGTAGCCACAGGGGCAGGGATTCATCGCTGCTACCAGCTGAAAATTGGCGGGAAAGCGTACTTGAGAGTTGGCACGGCTGATGACAATTTCTTTGTTCTCGATGGGCTGTCTGAGTACCTCAAGCACCTTGCGATCAAACTCTGGAATCTCATCCAAAAATAACACCCCCCGATTGGCGAGCGTGATTTCACCGGGTTTGGGCGACGAGCCACCCCCCACGAGCGCCACCGCTGAGGTAGTATGATGGACTTGGCGAAAAGGGCGTGTGCCATAGTCATAATCACTGTTGGCAATCGAGTAAATACTAGCAACTTCGAGCGCTTCATGGTCGTTGAGCGGTGGCAAAATGGTGGGTAGGCGAGATGCCATCAAGGTTTTGCCTGTCCCAGGTGAGCCACAAAATAGTAGCGAATGCCCGCCTGCTGCCGCAATCTCTAGCGCACGTCTAGCTTGGTGTTGTCCTTTGACATCGGCTAAATCTAGCTGATAATTGGCTGATTGGTAAGATGCCTTATGCTCGGCTTGGCTGAGTTGTTGCTCGTTCATCAAGTGTTGGCACACAGTTTTGAGGGTATCGGCTTGCAACACCTTCACGCCATCGACTTTCACCGCTTCATCGGCATTGTCTTTGGGAACAATCAAGGTGCGCTGCTCCGCCTTGAGCGCGCGTGATACTGCCAACGCCCCAGCAATGGCTCGTAAATCGCCATTGAGCGCCAATTCGCCAATAAACTCGTACTGCGCAAGCACGGTTTCATCAATTTGACCACTCGCTGCCAAGATACCTATGGCAATGGGCAAATCAAGCCGTGCGCCATCTTTGGGTAAATCCGCGGGCGCAAGGTTGATAGTTAATCTGCGATTGGGAAATTGAAAACCCGAGTTGATAATGGCAGAGCGCACACGGTCTTTACTCTCGCGTACCGCTGCTTCAGGTAAGCCGACCATGGTGACTGCAGGCAATCCTTGCGATAAATGTACTTCAACCATCACGCTTGGCGCGTTTAAACCTACCACCGAGCGCGTATATACTTGAGCAAACGACATTTTTAAAATCCTTTTCCAACAACTTGGCGGCTACCTTGATACACGGCAGGCCGTTTTTTTATGGCAGCAACTAGAAAATTTTTGATAAAAAACGGCTAAATCATAGCATAATTCATCTGCTTTCTCATCATCTGCTATCTAGGATGACTATGTTATAATCACAACCAATATTCCGAGAATTTTATGCTACACGCTATACGAGACTATTATGACAGACCAAACTCGCCCTTTATCTGACAGCGAACTGCCCACCTTTGATCGTCCTGTCGAAATCATCGAAAATCCGTATGCCAATGCCAATCGTAGCTACACGACCCAAAGCCATTTGTTTAATGAAGCTATCATCAATAAATACAACCGCTCAGGTCCCCGTTATACCTCGTACCCAACCGCGCTAGAATTTACCCCGATTGCTGACGGTATGGAAGCCCGCGTTTTAGCAGAAAAAGACCCACGGGTGCCAGTGTCCTTGTATTTTCACATCCCGTTTTGTCGCCACCTGTGCTATTACTGCGGCTGCAATAAAATCATCACCAAGAAAAACAGTGATTCAGGCGACTATTTAGCGTATCTTTTTGCCGAAATTCGGCATAAACGCAGCTTGATGCAAGGGGACCCTATCGTCGAACAAGTGCATTTTGGCGGCGGCACACCGACCTTTTTGACCGATGATGAGCTGGTCAAATTGTGGAACTTTTTGCAAACCCAATTTACTTTTAGCAATAAACCTACCGCAGATTATTCGATTGAAATTGACCCGCGAGAATTGCGCCCGACCACGCTTGAGATATTGCGTGGACTTGGATTTAATCGGGTGAGTTTTGGTGTGCAGGATTTGCAAGAAAAAGTACAAATTGCCGTCAATCGTGTGCAGTCAGAAGAAATGATTCAAGGCGTGATGACGGAAGCTCGCCGCCTTGGGTTTCATTCTATCAATATTGACTTGATTTATGGCTTACCGCACCAAACGCTGGATAGCATGCGCAATACGGTTGAGCGCATCATCACTATCTCGCCAGACCGTCTGTCTGTTTTTAACTATGCCCATTTGCCAGAGCGATTTAAAGGTCAGCGTCAGATTAATGAAGCGGATTTGCCAAGCCCTGCCGATAAACTGACCATGCTCGGTAATACCATCCATGCGCTGACTGACGCAGGCTATCAATATATCGGCATTGACCACTTTGCCAAGCCTGATGATGAGCTGGCGATTGCGCAACGTGAGGGCAAATTGCACCGCAATTTTCAAGGCTATACCACGCATGGCAATTGTGATTTACTGGGGTTTGGGGTGTCGTCGATTAGCCAAATCGGTCTGCATATTTTGCAAAATCCAACGGATTTGAATGATTACCAAAATCTCATCAATGCGGGAAAATTGCCTGCGGTGAAGGTGATTTCTGCGCGCTTGCCTGACTTGCTGCGCCGTTATGTGATTATGAATCTGCTATGCCATGATTATATTGATTTTAAAGATGTGAATGCGCGCTTTAGTATTGACCCGATGACCTATTTTATTGATGAAATCCGCCAACTGGGGGAGATGCAAGCGGATAAACTCGTTGATATGGATGCCAAAGGGATTCGGGTGCTACCAAAAGGGCGACTTTTGGGACGTAATGTGGCAATGGTTTTTGATACTTATTTGGCGAGTAAAGAAGGCAATCGTTTTAGTAAGGTGATTTAAAAGGATTTTAAAATGTTTTCAAAGTTAAAAATGGTTGGTTTAACGATGGTTTTTGGCTTGTTTGGTTGTCAGCAAAATACATCGACACAAAGAGCTGATAACGCTTTAGTTGTGAAATCACAAGCTACACCTCAAGACAAAATTTCTATTTCAAGACTAGCCATTAGTCATTCAGCAAAAAAAGAACCAGCGAAGGAAGTATTACCTAACAATAAGGATAGTAACACTATTACGGTAGCAACTTGCCCCGTTGCCGCCCTTCATGGGAAACTAAGGGTAAAGGGGAAATGCTTGGTAGTTGGGACAGGTGGAAATACCGACATTCAACCTATTTTCTCTGAGGATAGTGCAAGTTGGAATGAAGCGACTAAAACCCTAACTTATCTTGGTAAAGATTATAAAGAAGGTGATGAGATTCATTTGGGTGGCGGTGGATTACTCAATGAAGCTGAATTTAAAAACTCACCTAACGTCAGCATTCCAGACTGTCCAAACACCAATCTATTTGCCGTTTGCCCGTAATTATAAGGACTAAAAATGCACAAAATCCCCACCGACCTGTTAGAAAAATCAAAACATTGGCGAGATGACATCCAATTTACCCAAGATGTACTCGGCAAGCCGTTCCACTTTACCAGCACTTGGGGAATTTTCTCGCCCGAAAAACTCGACGAGGGTAGCCTTATGCTGCTTGACTATATCGAGTTCAAAGACGAAGACCACTCAATCGACCTAGGCTGTGGCTATGGCGTACTGGGGATGACTGCCGCCCGTGAATGCCCAAACGGACAGCACTTGCTCATCGACAAAGACTTTGTGGCGGTAGAATATGCCAAACTTAACTGCCAAAAAAACCATTTAAATAATGCCCAAGTTCAGCTATCCAATGGCTTTCGGGATGTTGAAAAAGACAAAAAATTTAGCCTAGTGATGAGTAACTTACCTGCCAAAGCCAGTAAAGAACAGCATTATCTGTATTTGCTCGATGCCTACAATGCGATGGAAAGTGGCGCACGGTTCTATGTGGTAACCATCAACGGCTTGCGGGACTTTATGAAACGCTCATTTACCGAAGTGTTTGGTAATTCGGATAAAATCAAGCAAGGTAAAACTTATACCATTACCTTAGCAGTCAAAGACTAACGCCCTTCCGCTAAATTCTCACCGTTTGGGTTTTTGATTTACTGTAGGCTCGTAACCGGATGTACAGGGTCTTGGTGACAGTAGCGACCACCTCATTTTGGTCGTCAACCACCTGTACCTCATAGTTGCGGAACACCGCTTTACCATCCTTTGCTAAGGCTTTTATGGTATCGATTTCGGCGTCATCAAGGTGAAAATCGGCAAACACATCGCTTTTGCCCGCTTTAACAAAATCAATGCTCGCCGACTTATCCCATACCACGTACTCATTGCCCAACGCTTGCATCAACAAAATCATCAAAAATGGGTCAGTCATCGAATACAAACTGCCCCCAAACTGGGTGCCGACGATGTTTTGATTGAGTTTGTTTAAGGGTAAACGCACCCGAATATGATGGTTGGTGAAATCAAGGCTTTCAACACGGATACCCGCCCCAAAATATGGCGGATAAAAGTTAAAAAACTGTTTTAACAGTTTGGGGTTATGAAACGGATTAAGGTAGTCTTTGGCTTGAAATTGAAAGGTTTGGCTTAGCTTAGATAACTTGGGTAACCTAGACAGCTTGGATAAATTGGATAGCTTGGATAACATGGCAGACTCGTTTTTAACATGAAAAAAGCATTGCACAACACGCCATTGGCAAAGCAACAATGCTATTGTATGATGGATACAACTGATAGCAAAGCGTGACAAACTAATGGCAAAAGGTAAAGCAAAAAATAACGAAGATGCAGCATTCTGGGAGGCGATTTTGGCTGAAAAAGCGCCATCGCCACCGTGTGAATTGTGTGGACGTGATGAAGTTGAATTAACCCAGCATCATCTGATTCCCAAATCCCGCCACGACAAAGCCCGTACCAAACGCGAATTTAGCCGTGATGAAATGAAAAACGACATCGCCATGCTGTGTCCTGCTTGTCATGCGCAGGTGCATGAAGTGTTTAGCAACCAAGAATTATCCAGCTACTATCATACGGTTGAGCGGCTTGCCGAGCATAGCGAGATGCAAAAATTCATTAACTGGATCAAAAAACGCCCTGCAGGACAAACCATTCGGGTCAAAAGTGGCAAAGATTTTTAGTGAATGGATTTTTAGCAGATAGCAGCTAATTGTGCAAGTCTTTTTATGGTGACCATTATGCCTTGCCTGCAACTAGGACATAAGCTAGGACATAAGCAAGGATATCGCATAATGACTTGTTAGGCGTGTAGTCAATAAAAAAGAGGGTTTTATATCTGGCTGTCGCTGTTAAAGTTTACGCTTACTTGCATTGAAAAGTGATTGAATTAACTAAATATAGTATAAAAATCGTGAAATAGTAAACAAGCAATGCCAAAAAACAAAACGCCCAGTATCGACCCTGCAACCATTGAAATTGCTGCAGCGACTGCCGACCGCAAAGCGCGATTGGATCACTTGATTAAGCGCCTGCCCAACTTACCAGGCGTGTACAAAATGCTGGGCAAAAATGGCGACATCATCTATGTGGGTAAAGCCAAATCGCTCAAAAGCCGCGTCAACAGCTACTTTGCCAAAACCATCGACCATCCCAAAACGCGGGCGCTGGTGCAACGTATCGACAACATCGAAACCATCATAACCCGCTCTGAGACCGAAGCGCTGCTGCTTGAGCAAAACCTCATCAAGCTCCATCGCCCACCTTACAACGTGCTACTGCGTGATGATAAATCCTATCTATACGTGTTTATCTCAGCCGATAAACCTTATCCAAGACTTGCTTATGGGCGCGGTAAAGGACAACACCAAAAAGGCAGATTTTTTGGACCTTTTCCTTCGGCGCATGCCGCCAAACAGACCTTACTGATGATGCAAAAAATGTTTATGGTGCGCCAATGTACCAATGCATTTTTCGCCCAGCGTCAACGCCCTTGCCTAGAGTACCAAATCAAACGCTGTAAAGCGCCGTGTGTCGGGCTGGTGTCGCCCGAAGACTATGCCGATGACGTCAACAACACCATTCGATTTTTAAAAGGTGAAGGCACGGATTTGCAAGTCAAATTGGTGGGTAAAATGGAGCAAGCGGCTGAAGACATGAACTTTGAGCAAGCCGCCTTGTATCGTGACCAACTCTCGATGCTACGCGAAGTACAAGCCAAACAAGCGGTATATACGGTCAAAGGTGAAGCCGATATCATCGCCATTGCAAGTCAAGCGGGCATTACCTGTGTGCATGTCATGAATGTGCGTAATGGGCAGGTTTTGGGTGGTAACAATTATTTTCCTGATGTGGATAGCGAAAATGACATAGCGGATAACTTGTCTGAGTTTGTCAGCTCGTTTTATTTTCAAGTCAGTGATGATTTACCCGAAGAGCTGATTATAAGTCATGAGTTGCCCGACCAAACCGCGATGACAGAAGCCTTAACTGAAACCTTTGGCAAAAAGGTGACGATAAAAACCAAAGTCCGTGAGCAGCGGAGCGAATGGCTCACCCTTGCTCAAATGAATGCCAACAACGCCCTGCAAACCAAATTGGGCGATTATTTGGAAGTTAAATCTCGCTTTAACGCGCTCAATGAGGTATTAAAAGAGGCGCTGCAAGGCAAATCGCTCGACCGTATCGAATGTTTTGATATCTCCCACACCATGGGTGAAGCCACCATCGCTAGCTGTGTGGTCGCTGACCAAGGCGGGCTGCGCAAACGCGACTATCGCCAATATGCCATTCATGGCATCACGGGCGGTGACGACTATGCCGCCATGAAGCAAGTATTAAACCGCCGCTATAGCAAACAGCCGCTGCCAGATTTATTGCTGATTGATGGCGGTAAGGGGCAGCTTAATATGGCAAAAGACGTACTGAGCGAGCTGGGGATTTTAACCCAGACCTTGCTCGTCGGAGTGGCAAAGGGCGAAGGTCGCAAGGCTGGGCTTGAAGTACTGCATTTTATTGACCGTGAGCCGCTCGATTTGCCGGCTGATAGCAAGGCACTGCATTTGATTATGCATATCCGTGATGAAGCGCACCGCTTTGCCATTACCGCACACCGCAAAAAACGTGATAAACGCCGCTCAAGCTCAGTGCTTGAAGCCATCCCTGGGTTGGGGGAAAAACGCCGCCGAGAGTTACTCAATCACTTCGGCGGCTTGCAGCAGCTGCTTGGTGCGTCACAAGATGAAATTGGGCAAGTAAATGGCATTGGCAAGGTGATGGCCAATACCATTTATAAGGTGTTGCATGGCTAATATTAAATTTTTAGCCGTTTTGGATGAAACGGGTAGTTAACAATGATAATGACATGGCATTGTAACAATGACAGAAATTTTTTTTAAATCAAGCGCAGCGGCGGATAGTGATATCTGCATGCACTGTGGCGCATGTTGCGCTAACTATCGGGTGTCTTTTTATTGGGCAGAAGGCGAGGCACTCGGTATCCCCGAAGAGATGACGGTCAAAGTCAATGATTTTTATACCTGTATGAAAGGTACCGAAACAAAGCCGGTCAGATGCGTGGCACTCGCTGGCGAAGTTGGTAACTCGGTAGCCTGCCAAATCTATGATAAACGCTCAAGCACCTGCCAATCGGTACAAGTCGGTGACGAGCAATGTATCAAAGCCCGTCATCACTATGGGTTATCTAACGATATCTTTAGTCAAGCGTAGGCTTAATGGCTTTTTGATAAACGAACAGTCAGCTGTTTTTCCACTTCGGTTTTGAGCCATTGATTCAAATCCTCATTCATCAGCGTCATTGATTCGAGCAAATAGTTGTCGATATAGCCTTGCAGCTGTTTGACAATATCTTGTTTGATTTGTTCAATAGCGGGCGTGGTGGCGATAGATGGATTGTCAATATCGGCAAGTGGGTCAGTAACGCTCGTTTCATGGGTCAACACGGCCGCTGTTGGGTCATCAGCTAACGGCTCAGCAATTTTATCAGTGTTATCAGCGGTATCAGTGTGATCAATGGCATAGACCATCTCACTGCGATGGCGCTCAATCGTGACATCGCTGGTTGCGGTATCCGTGGATTGAACTTGTTCATCTAGCTCGTGATTTGCACCCTCGATTGAGCCAGTTGATAGTTGCGTCGCTGGTTGGGGAGGATTGCTTTGTTTTGCCAGATGCGCTTGTTTGGCAATGGCGCGTTCTTGCTCGAGTAGCGCAATGGCTGCGTCATCTTGTGCTTGGCGTTCGCGTTGCAGACGTTCTTCTTGCGCTTGGCGTTCTTTTTCGTTTTCTTGTGTTAACTGTATTTGTTCAAGATGCTGTTGTTCAAGTCGTTGTTGCTCAAGGCGCTCTTTTTCCAAGCGTTCGGTTTCTAAGCGTTCTTGTTCCAGTCGTTGTTGTGCCAATCTTTCTTGTTCTAAGCGTTGTTCTTCAAGCTCGCGTTCATGTGCTTGCGCTTGTAGTTTTTCTTGGTGGTCACGCTCGATAGCCAGTAATTCCTCGACTTTATCATGCAGATTAGGCACGCTAAATTGATACTCATCAAGGTCGGTATCGGGATAAAGTAAGGTAACGATATCATCGAGTTCTTGAATAATGGCGTGTTTGACAGGGGTAGGGGTGGCAAGCCAGCGCTTTGAAAATTGGTGGGAGAAGGCAAATCCTGACATGAATGGTGTCCAGCGTTAAGGATGAAATAGGATAGCTTCATTTAACGAAAAAACGGCTACAATTTCAATAGCCGTTTTCAAAATTCACACCGTTAAAGGATTAATGCTATCATCACAGTGATGGCTATTTATCGTCACTGCCATTTGGCAAACAACAGCGAGCCATTGGTACCACCAAACCCAAAGCTGTTAGAAATCGCATGGGTTAAGTGGTCAACTTTACGGGCTGTATGCGGTACATAGTCAAGCTTGCACTCAGGGTCTTGATTATCCAAATTGATGGTCGGTGGCAATATTTGTTGTTGTAGGGTCTTAACAGTGAAAATCGCTTCGATACCGCCTGCAGCACCCAATAGATGACCGGTCATCGATTTGGTGGAACTTACCACCATGTTCTCACCAAAGATACCCACAATCGCGCGGCTCTCTGCCACATCACCCGCTGGGGTACTGGTGCCATGGGTATTGATGTAGCCAACGTCATTGGGGGCAATGCCAGCATCACTCAAGGCGTGACGCATCGCCATAGCCGCACCTTCACCATTTTCCGGTGGCGCAGTGATATGACTGGCATCATCACTCATGCCAAAGCCGACAAACTCTGCCAAAATCGTCGCACCGCGCGCTTTGGCGTGGGCAAGGCTTTCCATCACCAGCACGCCTGCCCCATCACCCAGCACAAAACCATCACGGTCTTTGTCAAATGGACGACTGGCTTTGGTCGGTGCATCGTTGCGCGTTGATAACGCTTGCATTGCCGAGAAACCACCAATACCCAGCTGGCTTGAGGCTTTTTCACAGCCGCCCGCCAAAATCACATCGGCATCGCCATACGCAATCAACCTTGCCGCCAAGCCAATCGCATGAGTCGCTGTGGTACAAGCGGTAGAAGTGGCAAGATTTAACCCTTTAATCCCATGACGAATCGCCACTTGCCCAGCTGCCATATTCACAATGGCTGAGGGCACAAAAAACGGCGAGATTTTACGCGGACCTTCGCTATGAAGTTTTACCGCTGTGTCTTCAATGGTCGTGATACCGCCAATCCCTGAGCCGATAATCACCCCGATACGGTCGGGGTCAACCTGCTGTACAGGCGCGGCTTGTAACTCACTGATAAAGCCTGCTTGCTTCAAGGCTTGTGCTGCTGCGGCAACGCCATATTGCACAAAGGTGTCATACCGACGCGCGTCTTTGGCATTCATGTACAAGCCGATATCAAACCCATCCACTGTGCCGGCGATTTGTGCGCGGTAGTCAGTGGCATCAAAATGGCTAATCGCTTTGATACCGCTTTCGCCATTAATGAGCCGTTGCCAAGTGCTCTCTACATCCAGTCCTAGCGGGGTAATGGCTCCCATGCCTGTGATAACAATACGCTCATGGTCAGGGCGTTCGTCGTAGCGGGGCTTTTTTGGGCTAAATTTTGTGGTCATTTTATGCTCGAATTTTTGAATAATATTTTTTGAATAACATTTTATGAAAGTTTAGCAAAAATAGTGTACGAGTGTAAACACAATAACTTTAACGTCTTTAGGTTGATTGTATATAGCTATAGCTAGTTGAACAATATTAGGAATTGCTCAAAGACGACCAAAACCGAAAGCCAGTGCTATATATCACGCTATATGTAAGTGCTATCAATGTCATTGTCGACGTAAAAAACACACGCCGTGTCAAAAACACACCTGTCCCAATACCACTTTTTTATTTGCCCCGGTGACACTCGGCAAGTTACTCGGTACGTTCAAAATCGTCTGCTGAGCCAGCCACGCAAACGCTACGGCTTCGACCCACAACGGCGACAACCCAATTTTGTCGGTAGTTTGTATGGTCCAAGTGGCTAAATTATGTTGTAAACGGCTTATTAAATAGGCATTTAACGCCCCACCGCCACAGACAAACAACTCGCCTTGCGAAGCATGAGTGACGGACACAATGGCATCGCTGACGGATTTAGCAGTAAGCGCCACCAACGTCGCTTGCACATCGGCAGGTGAATACGCCAAATTGGGGAATTGCTGACCCAATTGTTCTAGCATAGCGTCAAGCCAAGCCAAATTAAACTCCTCTCGCCCAGTGCTTTTTGGGAACGGCTTGGCAAAAAATGGGTGGGTTAAAAGCAAATTTAATAACGGCTCAAGCACTTGCCCCGATTTTCCCCAGTCGCCGTTGTGATCATAAGCTTGTTGGGTATGACGCTGACACCAACCATCAATGAGCAAATTTGCCACCCCTGTATCAAATCCAATCACATCATCGCTGCCATCAAGTACGGTGATATTGGCAATACCGCCTAAATTTAAAATCACTTTTGGCATGACTTTATCGGCATGATAAGGCGGTGTAGCAAACATGGCTTGGTGAAACGCAGGCACGAGTGGCGCGCCTTGCCCACCCACTGCCATATCACGGCGCCGAAAATCGCTCACCACCGCAATAGTAGTGCGCTCAGCGAGTACATTCGGGTCAAGCAGTTGCAAGCTAAATGACCACTGTGGGCGATGACGCACAGTTTGCCCATGACAACCAATCGCAGTTACTTCATCAGGGGTCAACTGCGCTTTGTCGAGCAATTGATTGACCAAATTTGCGGCAAATTCAGCATAAAATACACTCGCCCAACCAAATACATCCAGTTCGCTCTCGAACGCCAAATTATCATCAGCGATGAGTTGTGCCACCCCGTTTGGTTGAGTGAGCGCTAACAACACGGCGCGTAAATCAGCGGGAAACGGCTCGCTCACCGTCGCCAAAATCTCGACAGGCTCATCATTGTCTTCATCAATCTCATAAAACTGGCACAGCACCGCATCGAGTCCGTCAAGGCTGGTGCCACCCATCATGCCAATCACATACGGCGAGTCGGCAAGCGGGTTTTCTTTGCTGGTCATCATATCATCCATGATGTCGGTAAAATGGCTAAAAAATCCTTCATCAAAAGGTAGGTTGGCAGGTAGTCCAGTCGGCAACGTTTGGCTCATAATTATTCTCGTTAGTGCTGTCAAAGTAGAGAGTGCCTTGATTATAGCATACTAAAAGCCTGCCTTATTTTATCTGCAAATTTGCTATAATGGCTAAACTTCACTTTTTTTTCAGCCGTTTTAACCCGCGCTTTTTTCGAGGTAAGCATGACCGATTCTACTCATAGATTTTTAGCAGCAGAAGAACAACTCAAACTCATCCAACGTGGTACGCACGAAATTATTTCGCAAGACGATTTAATTAAAAAACTTAAAGAAAACCGCCCACTGCGAGTCAAAGCAGGGTTTGACCCGACTGCACCCGATTTACACTTGGGTCATACGGTTTTAATCAATAAACTCAAGCATTTTCAGGATTTGGGACACCAAGTGTTGTTTTTGATTGGGGATTACACCGCTCGCATTGGCGACCCAACGGGTAAAAATACCACTCGTCCGCCGTTGTCTGAAGAAAAAATTCTGGAGAATGCCCAAACTTATAAAGAGCAAGTATTTAAAATCCTTGACCCCGCCAAAACCCAAGTGATGTTTAACTCCGACTGGTTTAGCAAAATGTCGGCAGGCGACATGATTGGTTTGGCAAGCCAGCAAACCGTGTCTCGTATGCTCGAGCGCGATGACTTCTCAAAACGCTATCACAGTCAAACGCCGATTTCGATTCATGAATTTTTGTACCCACTGGTGCAAGGTTATGACTCAGTCGCCATGCAAGCCGATGTTGAGCTAGGTGGTACTGACCAAACCTTTAACCTACTCATGGGTCGTACCTTGCAATCTCGCTATGGTCAAGTGCCACAAGTCTGTATCACCGTGCCGATTTTGGAAGGCTTAGACGGCGTACAAAAAATGAGTAAATCGCTTGGCAACTACATCGGTATTTACGACAGCGCAGGCTCAATGTACCAAAAAATCTTGTCCATGCCAGATACTTTAATTGCGCGTTATTTTGAGTTACTTAGCTTCAAACCCATGGATGAAGTCGAAGCCTTGCTAAAAGACATCGAAAACGGGCGCAATCCACAAGAAGTCAAACGTATTTTGGCACTAGAGCTGATTGAGCGTTTCCATGACAAAGAAGCCGCTGAAAACGCGCACAAATCAGCGGGCAATCGCTTGGTAGAAGGTGAGTTACCAGTGGATTTGCCAGAAGTGACGATTAGCCTTGATGGTCAAGCACAACTTTTTATCACCCAAGTGCTTAATCAAGCCAATTTGGTGAAAAACTCAGCGCAAGCCAAAGACTTTTTGAAAAACCAATCGGTGAAAGTGGATGGGCAGGTGGTGGATGCAGGATTTGCCCTCACCGCAGGACAAACGGTGGTCATTCAAGCAGGCAAAAAAGCGTATGCCAAAGTGACGATTTCCTAAAGTGTATTGCTTAACCAATAATTTTATTTTAAAATGTAGTGACAATATCACTACATTTTTTGCTTTTTATAGAGGTCAGTAGCTATGACACAATCAACTATGTATCAATTTCGACTTGATGCCAATGAAAAGCGCCAAGCCTTTGAAGTGTTTGAAGAACTGGGTATTAAGCCTGCGCAAGCGATTCGTCTATTTTTACGTCAAGTTACGGCAACAAAGTCTATTCCGTTTGACGTCGCAATTCCTAACGCCACCACACAACGTGCGATGCAAGACGTTGAAGCTATGATTGCAGACAAGCAAGCCCGATTTAGCAGTAACAAGGAATTGTTTGATGCCCTCGAAAAAGCCGATTAATTCAAAACGCACGAATTTACCAAGAGCCTCAGATTTTACCAAAGATTTTTTGAATGATTGGCAAAGGCTAGTTAAAACAGGGCGTTATGACATGGTCAGGCTCAAAGAAGTCATGCTGTTATTAATTGCCAATAATGAGCCGTTAGGGGCAGAGTGGAAAGACCATGAATTAAAAGGAAATTGGGCAGGATTTCGAGAGTTACATGTGGGTGGCGATTTTTTATTAATCTACAAAATTCAAACCATCACAAAATTTGAGACAGTTTATTTCACTCGTGCAGGAACACATAGCGAACTATTTGAATAAAAAGGAATTTAAAAATGAAAGCCATCTTCCTCGACCGAGCCACCTTTTCCGCTGATTTAGAATTAACACCCCCACACGGACTTAGCGACTATCAAGTCTATGCGCAAACGCCCAATGACCCCAAAATCATCATCGAGCGTTGCCAAGACGCGGATATTGTTATCACCAATAAAGTTGAACTTACCGCCGAAATTATCGCGCAGCTTCCAAAACTTAAACTCATCCAACTGACCGCCACAGGCATGAACAACGTCGATAAAGACGCTTGTGACAAGCACGGCATTACTGTAAAAAACGTCGCAGGCTATGCGGTCAAAAGCGTCCCCGAACATACCTTTATGCTGATACTCTCAGCCATGCGAGCGGCTCGCCACTATCATCAGGAAGTGGTCAAGGGTGACTGGCAAAAAGATGGTCGCTTTTGTCTGCTCGACACGCCACTCATTGACCTTGAAGGCAAAACGCTGGGCATTATTGGCTATGGTACGATTGGCAAACGGGTTGGGGAAATTGCCAAAGTCTTTGGTATGACGGTATTGATAGCCGAACACCAAAACAAACCGCCAAGAAATAGCGACTATAGCGTGTTTGATGATGTCCTTGCTCAGTCCGATGTCATTACCCTACATTGTCCATTAACGCAGCAAACGCAGCATTTAGTGAATGCCGATACCATTGCCAAGATGACGAAAAAACCATTGATTATCAATGTCGCGCGCGGTGGCGTGGTCGATAGTCAGGCAGTGGCTGATGCCGTTACACAAGGTAAATTATTGGGCTATGGGGCAGATGTGTTTGAAGATGAACCGATTAAAGACAACGACCCATTACTCACACTTAAAGACCACCCAAGAGTGATTTTTACCCCCCATAATGCGTGGGGAAGCGTCAATGCCCAGCTTAACCTATGGGACATACTGTGTCAGCAAGTGCAAGAGTTTATCCAACTATCGCATAAGGGAAAATAACGAAAATAACGGAAAATAAATATGACAAGTAAACTGCAATTTCAGGACCTAATTATCGGCACAGGTAAAACTGCCGAGCGTGGGGCACTGATTACCGCGCATTACACGGGCTATCTGCCAGATGGCACGGTATTTGACTCATCGCATCACCGCGGGCAACCCTTTGAAGCTGTGATTGGCACAGGGCGGGTGATTAAAGGTTGGGACGTGGGCGTTTTGGGTGGCGAATACGCCCAAAAAATCGGCTATCAAGCCCAAGTTGAAAACCCTGCCAATCTCATAGCCATGCAAGTTGGTGGCAAGCGCAAACTCATTGTGCCAAGTCACTTGGCGTATGGTGAGCGCCAAATCGGGAAAATCCCACCCAATTCAGACTTAACCTTTGAAATTGAATTATTGGATGTCAAAACTCGTGATTGAGATTAAATTGGGTATTTATCAGCACTACAAAGGCAATTTGTACCAAGTGCTGCACATCGCCAAGCATAGCGAGACTGAAGAGGAACTAATTGTCTATCGTGCCCTTTATGGCGATTATGGGGTTTGGGTGCGACCGCTTGCGATGTTTGCCGAAACGGTGGAAGTCAATGGCGAAGCTGTGCCAAGATTTAAGCTGATAAAACCGCTAGACAGTTAAGTTTGGCGGTAATTGATATAAAAATAACCGACAACAAAAAACCCCAAACTAATAAGCTTGGGGTTAATCGATTTATACCTAAGACAAATGATGGTGGCGTGGGGCAGGATCGAACTGCCGACACACGGATTTTCAATCCGTTGCTCTACCGACTGAGCTACCGCGCCATGTTTGTCAGCATCAGTATTTGAGCGGCTATTAAACTAAAAATCGCCAAAGGTGTCAAGCACTATTTTAAACTTTTTGCAAAAAGTTGCTAGTAACTGGCAAAATACCCATTTATATCAACTCGTACATGGCTAAAATACGATGAATCGCACCGCAGCCCGGTACAAACTTGGTATTGCCTTTTTTGCGCTCAATGTCAGTGACTTGTTTGACAAATTTGGGGGCAAGACCGCGCCCGCGATTGGCAGGATGTAGTACGATGTACTGTAGCAAGCGGCTAGACTCGATGCCTTCATTAAAGCAGCCCATCGCGGCAATCGGTTTTTCATTAAACATCCCCAAATACAGGATATCACCCTTGGCAAAGGCCTTTTCAAAAAACGCCACAGCATCACGACCTGTCGCAAACTCAGGTGAGCTGTCGTACAATTTTTCCACCCGCAATTTGAGTTCGGGATCGTCAATGCTGTTGTTTTCAAAGTTATTGATAGTGACGGATTCTAATGGCATAAAGCCCTCCTTGTTAATTAGCTCATGTCTTAATTAGCGCATGTTGATTTAGTATAAAATAGTAACTAGGATACCAACAAACTTGTATTTGTTATCCAGTATTTTTTGCTAAAAATAAAAGCTGGCAAGGCGTTGGCAAGCCGTGATGGCTTTTTTAGCTTAACCAAATCTTGGATAGACTCTGTGAAATGATAATGTGTTTTTCAAAACAACCTGCTCGATGCCGTCCACTAACCGAGGGCGAAAAGGCCATCGCGGGTAGCGTATTTGGTGATACGTTACAGCTTGATAGTATACGCCTAAAAACTGCATGGTGGGTGCTCAAAGGCTATGCGGTCAGTCCCAATGGTCATGTGTATTTTCATCCAGCAGATTTTTGTGATGATTTTAGTCAGCAAAATGTCTATCTGCGCGCGTGGCTTGTGCATGAATTGACCCATGTTTGGCAAATCCAACAAGGCATTAAGGTGTTTCGCCGCGCCCTGCTCAATCGGCGCTATAGCTACGAGCTGCAAGCCAATAAGCCATTTGGTCGTTATGGCATAGAGCAGCAAGCACATATGGTGGAAGATTATTATCGAAAACGTGAGCTCAAACAGGATTATGAGCCATTACTCGCCTTTATTCCGTTTGCCAGTTTACAGTCTGCCACCGCTTAGCGTTATCAACTCTCTGTGTCGCTGTCACCACCCAATGTTTGTAGCGATTGCGGTGGTTTTTTTAGCATAATTGCTTGATAGATGGGTGTCTTAAGGTTCAGTTAAGCTAAATCTGTATGATAGCCTCATCCTAAATTTGGTTATTATATAATGGCTATTTTTTGGTGCATTTAGATAAGGTAAGTAATCGTATGTCAGTGAATAACTCTCGATGGTTAGCATGGCGTCAACAAGGTATTAATACTAAAGGTGTTAGTACTCAAGGTATCAATGCTTATGTGATGATGGCTATTGTCGCGCTATTTTTGACCCTGACCGCAAACGTTACTTTCTTTGATAAAGCCACTGAAGTCTATCCGTTTGCCCAGCATATGGGGTTTATAGGCTCATTGCCATTGGTGCTATTCGGTGTGATGCTACTGGTTATTGTGCTGCTTAGCTATCGTTACACCCTTAAAGCGGTATTGATTTTTTTGCTATTGACCGCGGCAGTCACGGCATATTTTACCGATACCTATGGCACTGTCTATGATGTCAATATGCTACAAAACGCGCTACAAACCGATAAAGCAGAAAGCGCCGATTTGTTTAACGTCAATTTTATCTTACGGATTTTATTGCTTGGGGTATTGCCTAGTGTGTGGGTGGCGTGGCAAAAGGTCACATTTCCCCCCATCAAGCGCAGTCTATTGCAGCGCGGCTTGACGTATTTGGTCAGCCTCGGCTTGGTGGTGTTACCGATTTTGGCGATGAGTAAAAATTACGCCAGTTTTTTCCGTGAACATAAACAGCTTCGTAGCTATACCAATCCTGCCACCCCTGTATATGCACTGGGTAAACTTGCCAGTATACAGCTCAAACAAGCACAAGCTCCCAAAACCCAAATCATGCATGCCACCGATGCGGTGCAGGTAAGCAACCCTACCACCCGTAAGCCAAAACTGGTGGTATTGGTAGTCGGAGAAACCGCGCGCGGCGACCATGTGCAGCTAAATGGCTATAACCGAACCACCTTCCCGCAGATGGCAGCGACGGCTGGGGTAACTAATTTTAACCAAGTCATCGCCTGCGGTACCTCAACCGCTTATTCGGTGCCCTGTATGTTTAGTTATGTCGGTATGAAAGACTACGATGTGGATACCGCCAACTACCAAGAAAACGTACTTGATACCTTACATCGCCTAAAGGTCAATATCTTGTGGCGTGATAACAACTCAAGCTCAAAAGGCGTCACTAATCGTTTGCCGGCGGCGGATTTTGTCGATTATAAAACCGCGCGCAACAATACAATGTGTAATACCAACCCCTATGGCGAGTGCCGCGATGTGGGTATGCTAGTAGGCTTAGATGACTACGTCAAACAACAAGCTAACCAGAATACGCTTAACCAGGATACCCTAATTGTGCTGCACCAAATGGGTAATCACGGACCTGCGTATTTTAAACGATATGATAAGCAATTTGAAAAATTCACCCCAGTCTGCCAAAGCAATGAACTTGCCAAATGCGACCCACAAAGCGTGATTAATGCCTTTGACAATGCGCTACTTGCCACCGATGACTTTTTGGCAAAAACGGTGAACTGGTTAGGCAAATACGACAGCACCCACCAAGTAGCGATGCTGTATGTCAGCGACCACGGTGAAAGTTTGGGCGAAAACGGCATCTATTTACATGGTATGCCTTATAAAATCGCGCCTAAAGCGCAAAAACACGTCGCATCGATGTTTTGGGCAGGTAAACACTCAGGCATTCAAGCAGTGCCATCTAATACTGAGCTCACCCATGATGCCATTACCCCAACTTTGTTAAAACTGTTTGATGTGCGTGCGCAAACCGTACAAGGCAAACCTTTATTTATCAAGTAAAGTTATCCAGTAAAGCTATTTGGGTAATTAGAGCCATTTAAGTAATGTTAGACATAACAAGTGCGTCCAACTCCAGCGACAGTGATGGCAAGATAGATGGTTCAAAATAGATGAGTATACAGATCGCTAAATTAAAAAATTTTGCCAGTAGGCAGACCGTGCTCGGACTGGTGCTGGCGATTATCTTTACGCTAACGCTGGAGCACAGTGCCATCGATGTAGCCATCAGTCAGTATTTTTATTCCCCCACAGATGGCTGGCTGCTTGCCAAAGAGTCACTACTCCCTAACTTAATTTTTTATACCATTCCCAAAAGATTATTAATTGCGTTTGAAATCTATATGGCAATCGCATGGCTACAACGCTACTTATTACAACGCCATCCATCAAGTCACTGGCTTGCCAAGCAACAGGTATGGTTTAAGCCTTTTAAGCGACTATCACTGACCGAAATGGGCTATCTATTCGTCGTGATGGTATTGGTACCTTTGATTATCGCATCGCTTAAAGGGGTGACGCATGTGGTGTGTCCCAATCACTTGCAAATTTTTGGCGGTGAATATCGCTATCTCACGATACTAGAAGACATCCAAGCCGGCACCCGCTCAAAATGCTTCCCTGCAGCGCATGCTAGTGCTGGGTTTGCCCTATATGCTTGGGCGTTTATCCCAAGTCTTTGGCACAAGCGCTGGCAAATCGCAGCGATGGTGACAGTGATAGCTTGGCTGATGGGTGGGTATAAAATGTTAATAGGTGACCATTTTTTCAGTCATACCCTGGTATCTATGAGCTTGGCATGGGGGATTTGCGCGACAGTGGCATGGGCTTGGTGTCGGTTCTACGCCAAAGCCGAATCCGCAAAAAATTCATAATGCTAACAGTTCATGGTATAAAGGTATAAAAAAGCGTTGAGGAATACCCCACGCTTTTTTTGGGTGTCATGACTAGCTTAACCGATTGATGGTCATTACCACTTTATAGCCACCCGGATGACTGGCAGTTAAGCGAGAAGGCAGTTTATCGTTACTGTTGCTATAGCTAAAGGTGGCTGTCCAATCGCCATTTTGGGCACTGACTAGGCGATTAGTGCTGTCTTTTTTACCATTGGCATCACTGGGTGCTGGCTGACCTTGAATCCAGTAAGGCAGCTGTGAGATGGGCGCTTGCCAACCGGTTGCACGTAATAGCAATTCTTCAGGGGTAGCGGCATTGATGGTACCTTTTTCGTTGGTTAACGTCGCAGATTGACCATTGTAGCTGATTTTGGTTTGACCCGCATTCATCGCACCGGCAATCTCAATGGCAAAGTTTTGACCTTGCTGTGTCCAAATATAAAACGCACTACCTGCCTGCTGCGGCGTGGTCATGCCAATTTTACCATTGATGGTAAATTGCGCGCTCGATAGCGTACTTGGATCCGCTTGCTCAGTAGTGGTAGTCGATGGCGCTGTGGCTGTTTGGGTATTGACCACAGGAGTTGTCATCACTGTTGCGACAGGCTTGGCTGCGATGGGCTTAGTTGTTGCCTGTACGGACTGACAGCCTGTTAGCAGCATACTACTGATGCCCAAACAGGCAATACTTAACCCCGTGATTTTGCTGATGACAGCTGGTAATAAATGCATAATATCCTCAAATGTTAATCAAATTTGTTAATCAAGTTTTCATCAAATATTAACTGGTTGTGCTTAAGTATGATGATTTAAAAAACTGATGGGTAAACTATAAATAGCCATTGTTAAGCCTGTTTTGCTTAACTGCTCAAATTGGTGAAAAAGCGGTTATTATTTATCTCTCGTTTTCCTGTCATTTATCTGCTTTACCACCCTCAGTGCTCGCTAGTCGTCATGCTTAGAGTCATGCTCAGAGACGATTTTAGGCGGTGCTATTGCAGGTTTTCGGGTTGATAACCGAGTTCATGGACCAAGATTTGGTTGATGCGCTCCGCTTCTTTTTGGTTGCCCAAATTTAAGTAGGCTTGTTGCAGCAGCAACCCGCTAATCACATCGGGTACGATATCAAAATTATCTGATAACAGACTAATGACGGTGCTGTTATCAGACTGATGCAGCGCTTGTTGGGACAATATTTGCCGCGCCTTTAAACCGACTTCTTTATCATTGATTAATGCCGTCAATAGGGCGGTCACTTCTTCATTATTTTGTTTTAAATTGACCAAGGTTTGCGCATATTCGAGTTGATAATCCACATTTGACGGTGCAAGACGAATCAACTCTTTTAACAATCGCAGTTTACTGGCGTCATCATCATCGGGCAGTAACAACACCTTGGCAAATAAAATATCGGTATTATTGGGTAAACTGGTTTGTGCGCTATTAAGCAAGGCTAACGCTTGCGCGGTTTGGTCGTTTTTTTGCAAAATATTGGCTTGCATGATGTAGCTTTGCGGCGCAAAACTGTCAAATTGTTCCCGTAATTTGACGCTACTGGCAATCGCTTCCTCAAAACGATTTTGCGAGATTAACAAATCAATCTGTTGCTGTCTGGCTTTGAGCACCAAGTCAGGTTGCATCACTTTGCCATAGTAGCCAATCGCATCATTGAGTAGGTTCTGGCGTTCGGCACTGACAGCCAAATAATAATTGGCTTGGTCCTTAAAGTTGGGGCTGGCAAGCAACGCTTTGAGCAAGCGATCTGCTGCGGCGTATTTTTTTAAATCAATACCCACCAAAGCGGCCAGTAGTTTGATTTCTTCATCTGCCAAAAACTGCCGATTAGCCGTGGCATTGAGCTGTTGCCAGACCTGCGCGCTTTTGCCTTGCTTTAGCATATAGCGAATTTGATAAACAAATAGCGCTTTATTGTCAGGCACGGTTTTACGCGCCTGCGCAATAAACGCAATCACTTGATTACTGGGTGATAAGGCTTGCAGGATATCTGCTTTTAACGTCAAAAAAGCCGGGCTTTTTGGGTTGGTTTTAAGCGCCCGATTAATCGCCACTAACGCGGCTTTGGGCTGTTTAAACTGTAGTAGCAGGCCTGCTTTCATCACCAGTAGTGAAGGGTTGTTTTTGATGTCTAATCGATTGAGCGTAGCAAGCAGTTCAGCTTGGTCACGGGTTTCGGTGGGATAAATCCCAATCAAAATCTGACTTAAATCAGCGTCAGGATCGTACTGCAAAATTTGATTGAGCTTTTCGCCGGCTAATTCATACTCGTGCGCTTTGAGTGCCAAATGGGTCACATAAAAAATCGCCGGCACATGGTCAGGATTTTGCTGTTGCCAGGCGTTGGCAAAAGCGAGCGACAACTGTGGCGGTTCATTTTGTAAAGATAAACCCAGTGCGCGTTCAAAAACGGGGGCCGCATCCGCCAAAAAAGACTGCTGCTTATAGGTCGCTAACGCCTGATCGATACGACCGCGATCTGCAGCAAACTCTGCCATCAAAATCGCATACAGGCTGGGCTGGGTGACGGCATTGGCAACATTTTTCTCTAGGCTAGTAGGTTGCAATATCGGCGGCGTAGGACGCGCCGTAGGTTTGGCAGCAGCTTTGTGGGTGCTGACCACAGCACTCGGCTTATTAACAGACTGACTAGCGGATGCAAAATTTGCCCCCGCACTAAAAACCGCTGGGCTAAACAATAAACTTGCCAACGTGAGCGTAGTCGCGACTACATTTTTGCCTAAAGCAGTAAAATTAAATACATCAAGTGGTTTTAGGTTAGATTTCAGATTAGGCTTTAGTTTGACAAAGAGTTGATACGGTGTTGATAAATGCATCGGTAAATAAATCGATAAACAATAAGGCTTGACATATTTCGACGCAAAAAAGCGTGGATTGAGGGGACAACCACGCACAGCGCAACAAGCCGATGAAATAACCGCTGGAAACAACTTTCGCATTTAGCTCGCTTGGACAGTAACGTACCTAAAAATTACAGTCAGTATTACAATCAGTGACAAGTAAGATGTAACAAAATGTTCATGATAAAATTGAATTATACGGCTTCAACTGGTCGAACTATGTAGAATTATGGTTAAATCGTATGAGTAAATAGCAACCAAACGAGCAGATGTGGCAGAATTAAGTAAAAAAATATGATGATAGCTCGAATGACTGTTCAAAATGCTAGGCATGCTAGATAAGGTAATGCTTTAAATTGTAATGCTTTAAAGCCTGGCTAAAGAATTTTACTGAATCAAAAAAGCAGGATGTTTTTCATTTTTTATTAGCAATGGTATAATAATCCACTTTTCTACTTTACTTTTATTAAGTGGTTATTATTAAGTTGCTTTAAGTTTGTTTATATTGCCACTTTTCCCCCTGTGTTATCAAGCATGACAAATGTCGATAGGCTGATATGGGCTGGATGTCGCTTAGCTAGCACACTTAGCTAGCAAACTTGGGTTCACAAAAATCGGCTTTGATAAACGCGGTCATTTTTAAGGTCAGTACGTTATATGCAGCTTCTGGTTATTGGGTTAAATCATAAAACAGCGCCAGTTGCCATGCGTGAGCAATTGGCGTTTGCTGCTGAAGATTTGCCGATTGCCCTAGATTCGCTCAAAGCGATCACCCAAGGCGCGGTGATTTTATCGACCTGCAACCGCACTGAAATCTATGCCCTAGCCCCTGAAGGACAGACTCTCACTAGCACGATGTCACAAGTGATTGAATGGCTAGCGGCTTTTAAAAACACGCCTATGCAAAAAATCGCGCCACACCTGTATCAATATCAAAATAACCATGCACTGCTACATTGGGTACGGGTAGCGTCTGGGCTAGACTCGATGATTTTGGGCGAGCCGCAGATTTTGGGACAAATCAAACAGGCGGTGCGCCAATCCCGTGCCAAAGAAGCTATCTCGAGTAAGCTTAGCTGGGTGATTCAGCAGGTATTTGCCGCCGCCAAACAAGTGCGTAACGAAACGCGGGTAGGCTCACAAGCGGTATCGTTAGGCTTTGCCGCGGCCAAATTGGTGACCCAAATTTTTCAAAAACCTAGCAACAACACTTTGCTGGTGGTCGCGGCAGGTGAGATGAATCGGCTGGTTGCGACCAATATTGCAGGTTTAGGTGTCGGCAAAGTCATCATCTGTAATCGTAGTCCTGAGCGTGCCGCGCTGCTTGCCTCTGAGCTTGAAACGATTGTGCCGCAGATTGAGATTACCCCGCTTGATCAATTACCCAGCGTGTTGCCGCAAGCGGATATTGTAACCAGCTGTAGCGGTAGCTTATATACCTTGATTGATAAAACCATGGTGAAACAGGCGTTAAAACAGCGCCGTCATCAGCCCATGTTAATGATTGATTTAGCAGTCCCTCGCGATATTGACCCTACCGTCAGTGAGCTAGATGATGTTTATTTATACTCAATCGATGACTTACAACATGTGATTGCAGGCAATCTTGAACAGCGTCGCCAAGCTGCCGTAGAAGCAGAATTATTGGTGAGCCAAATCGTGGTGGCGATTGAGCGCAAATACTTGGTGCGCCAAGTGGGTCAGGATATTCAGCAGTACCGTGAGCAAGCCAAACACCATGCGGATATGATTTTAAGCCAATCCTTACAGCAGCTTGCCGATGGTCATGCAGCCGAAGCCGTGTTAACCGAACTGACCCGTAAACTCACCCAAACGTTAACCCATGCACCGTCCAAACTATTGCGAGAAACGGCTAGCGAACAGCCCGTAGAAACCGTCAATTTTGTGGCACAACAGCTGACCCATGCCTTTCGCAAAGACAAATGCCCCTATCTTACCCATAACAACACCCTGCTTGATGACGAGCCAGCGTCACCATCTTTTGACAATCAATAATTTTCCTATCGCTGAGTTTTTAAGCCCAAGTTTTTAAGCCTAAGTTTTCGCTACAAGCGGCGGCTAGCTTTTTTGCATCAAATTTGTAATACTTAAAATTGCTCTGCTAACTCTGATAACAATGGCGTCGATTAGGATTTGCTATGTTTACTTGCCCACCGATACTACCGTATTTTACCCCACTGCCTGCGCTTAGCCTGCAAGGCGAAGCCAATCTTGGCATACCCACTTGGTTAGCCGCAGTGGAAGCGGACTTGGATAAGGCGCTGGCATCTGGCATACCGATTCGCCAAGTCGTCATGGGGCGCTGCTGTGCGATTGATAGCATGATGGCAGCCTTATTTGAGTTGTATGAGCTCGATCAAACTGATTTGACGCTGTTTGCCACAGGAGGGTATGGGCGTGGGGAGTTGCACCCGTTTTCAGATGTGGATTTATTGCTGTTAAGTCCAAACCCGATTGATGAGTCCTTGAACCAAAAAATTTCCCCGTTCGTCGCTAAGCTCTGGGATATTGGGATTGATCCTGCTTTGGTGGTGCGCTCTGTTGAAGAGTGCGATGAGGCTTGTCACGATGATATCACGGTCGCAACAAGTCTGTTAGAAGCACGAATTTTGGCGGGCAATGTTGCCCAAGCTGGGTTGCCGATGCAGCTACTTAATAAAAACTGGTCACAAACCAAGTTTTATGAGGCCAAAATGGCAGAAGCTAAAGAGCGCTATCTTAAACATAATTCGACGGAGTATAACCTAGAGCCTGACCTTAAAAACGCGCCAGGGGGCTTGCGAGATATTCATACTGTCGGCTGGATTAGTAAGCGCTATTTTCGCGTGACAAACTTGTTTGGACTGGTGCAGCAAGAATTTATTACCGAAAAAGAATTTGATGAGCTGCAACAAGCGGAAGATTTTTTGTGGTTGATTCGCCATCATCTGCACAAAATTGCCAAACGCAATGAAAACCGTGTTTTATTCGACTATCAGCGCCTGATTGCTGAGCGTATCGGTTACCGTGACAATTCGCATCCCAATGCCGCAGTCGAGCAGTTTATGCGCGATTATTACCGCTATGCCATGTCAAACTCAACATTGTCTGAAATGCTCACCCAGCATTATTATGAAACGTTGATTGAGGCGCGCTTACCCGATGAACAGCGCCCCGTGCGTAAGGTGATTAATGAGCGCTTCAAACTGGTCGGTGATCGCATTGCGGTGACGCATACCCGGGTATTTGCCCAGCATCCGACCGCGATTTTAGAAATGTTTTTGTTGATGGGTCAGCAAAATATTCGCCATATTCGTACCCGCACGCTACGGATTTTAAAAATCGCCGCGCGAGGCATTGATGAGCATTTTCGCAATGATCCCGCCAACAAAGCCATGTTTATGGACAATATCAAAGAGCAAAATTTGCTATTTTGGCGACTGCGAGTCATGAAGCGTTATGGCGTGCTAGGTAGTTATCTGCCTGCTTTTGGGCAAATTACTGGGTTGATGCAATATGACTTATTCCACCGTTATACGGTGGATGCCCATATTTTGATGTTGATACGTATGTTGCACCGCTTTACCGATGACAATTATGTTGATACCTATCCGCTTGTCAGTGGTATCTACCGCCGTATTGACCGTAAAGAGATGCTGGTGTTGGCAGCGATTTTCCATGATATTGCCAAAGGTCGGGGCGGTGACCACAGTGAACTTGGTGAGCAAGATGCCATCAAGTTTTGCTTGTCCCATGGCTTGAGCCAAGCCGATGCCGAGCTTGTCGGCTGGTTGGTGTCTCAGCATTTATTGATGTCGATGACCGCGCAGAAAAAAGACATCTCTGACCCCGAAGTTGTCGCAGAATTTGCCGATAAAGTCGGAAATGTGACTTATTTGAATTATTTGTATGTGCTCACCGTTGCCGATATGAATGCCACCAACCCACAGCTTTGGAACAGTTGGCGCGCAACCTTGATGCGTCAACTATATACCCAAACCCGCCGTATCCTGCGAGCTGATATCGATGCGCCGATGAACCGCCAAGACATGATTGCCAGTAACAAGCAAAGTGCCCGTGATTTGTTAGCGGTTGATAATAGCTTGGCTGACATTGAAAGCCTGTGGGACGGGCTAGGGGAAGAGTATTTTTTGCGTGAAGTCCCAAGCGATATTGTTTGGCATTCCAAAGCCATCATGGCGCATGATGAGGTACAAAAACAACGCACAGAGAGCGAGCAACCCGAGCCGCTGATTATTTTGCGTGAACATCGTGAGTTGGCACTCGATGCTGTGCAAGTGTTTATCTATACCCATGACCAATCCAATTTATTTGCGGTGACCATGACCGTGTTTGACCAAATGGATTTGGACGTACTCGATGCGCGCGTCATCACCGCCTCGCGAGATTTTGCCCTAGATTCTTACGTACTGCTTGACCGACATGGCACACTGCTCACTGATACCGAGCGCCAAACTGAGCTCGTTGAGCGTCTAAAACAAGCCTTTATTAGCCCAACGCTGCCTGAGGTGGCGCAGCGACGCATGCCCAGACAGCTCAAGCATTTTCATGTGCCCACCAAAGTGTCTTTTAGTTTTAACCCGCAATCCAATCAGCATATGATGATTTTGGAAACCCTTGACCAGCCAGCCTTGCTTGCGCGTGTGGGGCAGGTGTTTTTGGCGCATGATATTGAAGTGCATTTTGCCCGCATTACCACATTGGGTGAGCGCGCCGAAGATATGTTCTTTATCACTGACCATGAAGACAAACCGCTATCGGATGAGCGACTAGAAAAACTCAAACAGGCATTGGTAGAAACGCTCAATGTCAGTTAACTTGTCAGTGGAAAAATTCGGTGGCAAGCAAGCCCAATCGTAAGCCTAAGTGCAAGCCCAATTACAAGTAAGCTACTGGGTTTGATTACTTTTGGTTGCGCGCCAAATACACCATTAGGCAAACCATGGCAATGAGCGCGATACCTGCCCCTACATAACCCACCATCGCCAGTCCTAGGCTGGCAATCACCAATCCACCGACGAACGCGCCGCCGCCGATACCGATGTTATAAATCCCTGAAAAAATTGACATCGCTACATCAGTGGCATTCGGCGCAAGCTGCAATACGCGTAGCTGCAAAGCAAGGCTAATCGCCGTAATTGCCAAGCCCCATAGCATCGCTAAGGCAAGCCATAAGATTGGCACATGGGGCAGCCAAGCGGATGCCAACAACGAAAACAGCAGCGTTGCCATCGCGCTAATCAAAAACGCCCGTGGAAAACGGTCATAAAAGTGCCCAAATAGCCAGCTCGCTAGCAACCCTGCCACCCCAAAACTCAGCAAAATCACCGTGGCAAATTGCTGACTAAACTGACTAATCGTCAGCATATAAGGCTCAATATAACTATATGCCGTAAAGTGTGCCGTCACACATAGCACAGTGAGTGTATAGACAGTGAGCAAGGGGATATTATTAAAAATACTGGGTAAACTTGCCGCTGAGCCGACATCTTTGCTCGGCAGTTTTGGTAAAATCCACCACACCATAATCATTGCCAACAGCGCAGCCGCGCCAATCGTACCAAACGTCATCCGCCACCCAAGCCACTGCCCAACCATCCGACCTAACGGCAGCCCAAGCACCGTCGCCAGCGCGCTACCCATCGACAGTAGCCCCAAGGCCTTGGTTTGACGATCTTTGGGCGCCACACGCACCACAAGGCTTGCGGTAATTGACCAAAACACCGCATGCGCTAGCGCAATCAATGCCCGTCCAACCAACAGCATGGCAAAACTTTGCGCCATCACCGACACCGCATGCCCCCCGATAAAGATAACAAATAATGCTATCAATAGCTTGCGCCGTTCAATACGGGCAGTGACAAGCATGGCAGGGAGCGACAAAATAGCCACAATCCAAGCATAGATGGTGATCATATGCCCCACCGTTTCTACTGGCATGGCAAAGCTATGACCAATGTCAGACAGCAGCGCAATTGGCACAAATTCGGTGGTATTAAAAATAAATGCCGAAATCGCCATGACAATCACGCGCCACTGGCGAATTTGGTTGGGATAGTTGGGATTGGACTGGGTGTGTTGACGTAACTGGTGAAAATGACTCATTGCGGACAGGATGGCTAAGGCTGATGGCATACCTTAGCGGCTCACTCTATAAAATAAAAGCAATTTTACGTTATTTTATGATGAAAATAACTTTGACAGTAAAAAATCGACTCATAGGGTATCGCGATAACCCAATGCAGAGCGGATAAATCACTCATACAGTCATCCGCTATACCCACTAGCCAAGCCACATAGGGATGAGGGGTTAGAAAACTGGCAGTCAATCTAACTATTTACCTTTGGACAAAATCGCCACTTGACGGATATAAGTGTGTAAATCAGCCACACTCTCTTCCATCAGTTCATCATCTTGGGTGTATTCGGCGTAGGCAATCCAAATCAGTAGCTGCTTGATGGTGTTGAATTCACTGTCAAAAAAAGTTTTGGTAAATTGTTTTAAGGTATTGTCATCTTGCAAATTTAGGCGCGTTTGCCAGCTTTCAATTTTGGCTTGTTGCTCAGGGCTAAAGGTATGGCGAAATAAAAATTCGACAATCGCATGCGGTTCTTCTTCAGCCAGCAATTTGCCCAAACGCTTGATGTGACGTTTACGTGCTTCATGGCTGGTGATATCGGCAAGCTGCAGCAAGTCATCCAAAAAAAACTCACTGGCAGGCAGTGCCTTCATTTGTTTTTTTGACAAATTGGCAAGTGGCTCAGCCAGTCGTTGTAGGCGTTCATGGGCTTTTTTTAGTTCGGTACGGCTAACCGCCATATCCATTTCAGCAAAATTAATCATTTATCAATCTCAAAGTTATCAATCATAAGTACAAAGTTAATTCAGAACGTGCTACCAGCGGTTTTTTTCACGGTGTTTAATACGTACCACCATCTCTTTGGGTAGCGATTGGGTCAGTGATTCGCCCAATTTCTCTGCGATATACACAGAGCGGTGTTTGCCCCCAGTACAGCCGATAGCGATGGTCACGGTATGGCGATTGTTGTGCAAAAAAGGCGGCAGCCATTTTTTAAAAAAAGCGATAATATCATTCGCCATGTCATCTACTTCGCTGTAGTCATCAAAAAATGCTTTGACATCATCATCTAACCCTGTCTGGTTGCGCAGTTGAATCTTCCAATGGGGGTTTGGTAGGGTGCGCACATCAAAAATAAAATCGGCATCAATCGGTGCCCCATATTTAAACCCAAAGGATAAAATATTGACGGTTACCGCATTATCCACGCCCAAATGATCGCGGATGACTTCTTTGAGTTGGTGGATATTAAGAAGGCTTGTGTCAATTTTGATATCAGCGCGGATGGCAATCGGCTCTAAAATATCGATTTCTTTTTTGATGGCATTGGGTAGATTACCCGATACCGCCATTAACGGATGCAGACGGCGCGTGGCGTCAAACCGTGCCACGAGTACGCTTTCTTGGGCAGTCACATACAGTATTTTAATCGCCGGTTTGCTATAAGTCTCTATGAGTTTATGATAGACCTCGGCAAACCGCGATAAGTCCGCTTGTGGTGAGCGTACATCGATACCAATAGCGATTTTATAAATTTGGCTGTCATGTACAAGTTTATCAATGGCACTAGGGACTAGCGAGAGTGGCAAATTATCAATTGGATAATAGCCAAAGTCTTCCATAATGTTGAGGACCGATGTCTTACCCGAGCCTGAACGTCCTGAAACAATGATAACTTGTAGCGTTGACATAGTTAATCCTTCACAGATGCGGTGGTAGGTTGTCGATTAAAATCACTAGCCGATTGCTGACCCAATTGCTGATTCAATTCTGGACTAAGTTCCTGATTTAACTCCCGGCTAAACTCTAGGTTATCTAAAAGCCGTGTTTTCTTGCCCAAAAAAGCGGCGGTCAAAATTACCAAGTCTTTATCAGTGGGCTTCGGCGGTTGTAATAAGCGATTTTTAACTTCCAAATAATCCACTTTAAAGCCTGAATCAGCCACCGTGACGCGATTTAACTTATCGATTGCGCCGGCAATAATCTGGTCAAAATCGGCAAAATTGGCAGTTGTTAACTCATTGGCAAGCTGTTGCAAGCTTTTTTGCAAGGTGGGGGCAAGTTGACGTTCTACTTCGCTTAGGTACTGATTGCGAGACGATAATGCCAACCCGTCATAAGCCCGCACGATATCCACCCCGACAATCTCAATGGGGAAATTTAGCTCAGCGACTAACTGGCGGATAATCGCAAGTTGTTGATAGTCTTTTTTGCCAAAAATAGCGATGTCAGGTTGGACGATATTAAACAGTTTGCTCACCACCAAGCCGACACCATCAAAGTGGGTGGGGCGAGTGTTGGCACACAAGATTCTGCTAATATCGCCTGACAGCACTTGCACGTTGTTAGGGTAGGTTGGGTACATTTCTTCCACGCTTGGGGCAAATACAAAATTTGCCCCTGCTTCGGTAAGTTTTGCCACATCAGCCTCTAGCGTGCGTGGGTAGGTATCAAAGTCTTCACCCACGCCAAATTGGGTTGGGTTAACAAACACACTGACCACTACGATATCGGCAAGTTCCTTGGCTTTTTTGACGAGGGTCACGTGACCGCTGTGCAAATTACCCATCGTGGGAACCAGCGCTATCTTTGGCGCAGCCGCTTGATGGCGTAAAGGTTTTAAGGTGTCACGTAATGCGCTGATGGTATGAAATACTTGCATTTTTTTGCCTTTATGATGACTAAAAACTATGTGCTGGCGTTGGGAACGTACGGTCTTTGACCGCTTTATGATAGGCTTTAAACGCCCCGGTGATATCCTTGGTTTCGTTATGCTCGTCGGTCAAAAAGTCTTTGACAAACTTGGCAGGTTTACGGGTATATACCCCAAGCATATCGTGCATGACCAGCACTTGACCATCACAATCCACGCCCGCACCGATACCAATCACTGGCACGGGGAAAGTGTCACGCACTTTTTTAGCAAGCTCGGCAGGGACGCATTCGAGCAGTAAAATGGCTGCGCCCGCTTCTACCACTGCTTGACAGTCAGCCATGAGTTTTTCCGCTTGGGCATCGGTTTTGCCTTGTACCTTGTAGCCACCAAACACATTCACTGATTGCGGTGTCAAGCCTAAATGCACGCAAGTCGGCACGCCGTTATTGGCAAGCACTGACACGATTTTGGCAAGCTCGGCACCGCCTTCGATTTTGACCACATGCGCGCCTGCTTGCATCACCGCTTGGCTGGCATCGAGTGCGCGCTCAAGCGTGGCAACGCTCATAAAAGGTAAATCACATAAAATCAGTGCATGACTGTTGGCACGAGCCACGTTTTGGGTATGATACACCATGTCTGCGATGGTCACCGGCAAGGTTGAGGTTTGTCCTTGCACCACCATGCCAAGGCTATCGCCAATCAAAATCGTATCAATCGCTGCAACTTGCATAGCTGCTGCAAAACTGGCGTCATAACATGTCAAGCACGAGAACGTCTCGCCATTGGCTTTGAGTTTGTTTAAAGTGGACAAGGTCACAGGTAATTTAGGCTTGGTCGTCGCTGCGGCAGATGTTGACTCAGTTGTTGAATCAGGGTTAGATTCTAGGTTGCTAACGTAGCTCATGCGGTTTCCTTTAAAAAAGCAAGGTTAAAAGAATCAAGGGTAAAAGAAGTAAAGCTAAAAGAAGCAAGGGCAAAAGAAACAGGCAAAACAAGAAATAGCGAAAACAAAAAACGTTACTTTATCAATGGTTTAATTTTTTGCGATTTCAAATCCATAGCACCAATAATTTGTTAATTTTTACAAAAATCTATGTTAACTGATATGGGTTAAACTACGGTCAATTTTTCCAAGCCCTGCCACTGTTGACTGGTCGGTAAGTCTGCCAATTTTTGCCCATTTACCATAAGGGTCGGGTCAAGCTCTAGCATCGGAATCAGCACAAAATTACGCGCAAATAAACCCTCATGTGGCACGGTTAAACGTGCATGGTTGATTGTGTCATCGCCATACAACAGTACATCGACATCCAAACTACGTTCACCCCAGTGGCGCAAACGTGTGCGCTTGGCAGCGCTCTCCAAACTTTGGCAAAAATCCAATAAGGCTAAGGGCGCCAAATCGGTATCAACTTTTACCACGGCATTAAAAAAATCGGGCTGGTCGGTGACCCCAAAGGCTTTGGATTGATACAGTGATGATGCTGTAACATTGGCAAAGTGCGGCGATGCGTAAAACGCCGCAATAGCATTGGCAATATGCTGCCTTGGCGTACCAAGCGCGTTTGCGATATTGCCACCCAAACCGATATAGCACGTAATCATGGCTGATGACCGTCGATTTTGACCGCGCGTTTGCGCGTGCGTTTTGGCGCTGCCGCTGCCTCGCTATCAGTCACCCCTTCTGCTGAGACTTTGCTATCAGCAACCGCTTTTTTACGCGTCCGTGGCGCTCGCTTTGGCTTTGGCTGTACCACGCCATTGTCAATCATTAATTTATTGGAAGCCGAATGATTGACGGTGTCAGTGTTAGTGCGAATGTCAGTGCCAATATCAGTATCGGTATGAGTCACCGCCTGATTGTCGGTGCTTTGTCTGACGGGTGTTGGGCTGACAGGTTCGCCACGCAAATCACTAGCGGATGTTGTGATATCCGCTTGCTGGCGTTGCTCCAAAATCGACCAGGTTGAGCTAGGGGCACGTCGCGCACGTTTGGCAGGTACACTGGCTACCGATAAATAAGCTTTATCGCGTTTGCGTGAGCGACCTAGGTTCGAATCGTTTGGGTGTGAATTATTTGGGTTCGAATCATTTGAGTGTGAACTATTTGGGCGTGCACTTGTCTCAGTATAAGCTGATACTGAATCAGAAACTATCGGCTGATAAGGGTGGTCATCGTTTTTTTGCGCTGTGATTGGCGCTACGATAAGTGATTTAGCCGGTGCTGAGTTGGTGTGACTGGCAAGCGATAACTGCTGCAGTTGGGCTTTTTCAAGTTGCTGCTGCTGCGTTAGTTTGTGCGCTTTGGTAGATAGTGCCGTATCTGGTAACAGTTCACGTTCGATTTGGCTGCTTGCTGCAAACGGCAAGCGGCGTCGTTCACTGCGGTGCTTTCCATGACTAAAATCGCTACCCATCTCTACTTCATTATCATGCACCGCATCGCTAGTTTGGTAAGCAACTCTGTCGTCCTCAAAACTGGTCTGATTGACAATATTGGCAAAGCGCAAACGCACCGATTCAAGGTCGAACTCATCAATCGCTTGTTGCTGCTGTTTGGCACCTAGGGTTTGAAACCACGCCCACCAATGTCCCATGCCGTTGGTGCTTTCATCATCCAACGTAATCGCTGCGCCATGTTGTTTGGCAAGTGCTTGGTTTTTGGCTTCTACCTGCTCACGCATCATCAAAAAGTCATAGGCAGCCCGAAAACGCGGATTTTCAAACAGCTTTTGCAGATTTTTTTTGCGCGGCTGGGCAAGTCTTGGCTGCATGAGCCAAATATCTTTAATAAACTGCTCGGCAAACTTGGGCATCGCCGTGTGCTGGCGCTGCTTGTCCAACACTTTATTGGCGGCTTGGTTTTGAGCGTCGCTAAACGGTGTGTTCTTTTTAAACTTATCCAATAAATACAGATAGTTTTCCCACAAAATAGTCGCATAAAAGAACGCAGGGTTAATGCTTTTACCACTACCTATGCGCCTATCGGTATTGATGGTGACTTGGTTGAGTAGCGGTGTCACGGTTGTGGGTGGGTAAAACAACAACTGGGAAAACGCACCATAATCAAATAGCAGCGGTAACATCGGCACCAAGTAGCCGCCTGTAAACATTTTTTGCGTTTCATCGTACAAGCGGTGAGGGGATACTTGCGCCAATAATGCCCAGTTTTGCGCGTTGAATTGTTGGTTTAAGGCATTGTCAAAATCAAACTGCAATTTTGCCTTAAAACGCAGCGCTCGTAGCAGACGTACAGGGTCTTCTTCCACTCGTTTTTGGGTATCACCGAGCAGACGAATGGTGCGGTTTTCAACATCTTTTAGCCCACCACAAAAATCATAAACGATGTCGTCAAATGGCTGATAGTACAGGGCATTGATACTAAAATCGCGGCGCACCACATCTTGATAGATATCACCCCACACATTGTCACGCATGATCATGCCGTCTTCGGTGAGATGATTGTTGTCCTTAGGCGGCGCGCGAAAGGTGGCAACTTCAATCATATCGCGACCAGAATACACATGACACAGCTGAAAACGCCGTCCGATGATGCGGCAGCGTTTACCAAATACTTCTTTGATTTGGTTGGGGGTGGCGTTGGTCACAGCATCAAAGTCTTTGGGCTTTAAGCCTAACAAGGCATCACGCACCCCACCGCCGACGATGTAGGCTTCAAAACCCGCCTGCGTCAGTGTGCTAATCACTTCTTTGATGGAGTTGGGTAAATCAGCTTTGTTTAAGCCCAGTTTTTTGGCATCCCGGCGAGCCGACTGTCTATCTAAAACATAATCGGTTGCGGTATTGCCAGCAGCGGTTGCCGTGCTAGGTGATTTGCGAGTTTTTTTTGCCATGTATAGTAACCAAAATCCATGAAAACGGCAGAAATTTATTAGCGGTTAGTGTACCAAATTTCTGCCTAACTAGGGATATTAATTCACGGTTACAAAAAATCCAGTGAGCGAAAAATATTGTCTACTGATTGATTATCTGTAGGACGTGAGCGCTACAGGATGAGATGGTTTGCTTGCTAGTACACAGTGTATAAAATAAGAATAGGCTGGTGATGATTGCCCATGCTTTGCTATCACTATTGGGTGGTGATGCGGTGGCGATTTTTATCGACAGTCGCTTTGCCGATACCTTTGACGTTGGCTAGGTCATCTGCCGTGGCAAACGGCGCTATCATTTGCCGGTATAAAATAATTTGCTGCGCTTTTTTAGCACCGATACCATCAAGCTGTGTAAGCTGTGCTTCACTGGCGGTATTGATATTAATCACTGTGGGTGAATTGGCAAGGCCATTTGCAGAGGGTTTTGTGGCACCAGCGTTAGTACCCGTCAAATTTGTCACCGCCAAAAAAGCCTGCTCGGGCGTCAAGGTTGGGGTACAAATTGGTTGGGCATAAGCAATGCCACAGTAAACTACAAAAGCATTGGTAAGCAAAACGTTTTTTAACCATCGGCTAATCATTATTGAAACCTAAATCTTCTTGTATTGCTTTTTTGGTTTTTGCCAAGAATGGGGCTTGAGAAATAAACACAATAGACCACTGAAATGCGCCTTTTTGATTATATTCTTCCGCAATATAGTGATACTGATAATAACGCAAACTAAATGCCACGCTTAACCATATCATTAACATGGCAATAAAATACATTGGGTTTGGGGTTTTTCCCTTAAAATACTGATAAAAAATCAAAGCAGCCAATGCAAACAAGCTGAAAAACCAAAATACCGCCCCAATCCCCCAAACAACTATTTTCCCACTTGACATATAATGGACTTGGTATGATTGAGAAAAACTAAATCCGCTTAACACTAACATAAATAAAGCTAATGATACCATCAAAAAATTTGCGTGATTTGTTTGAGTGAGTATTTTGATAAATAGAAACAGAAATATAAAATTGGCATATATGGCTAATATTCCATAGTAACCTTTTATAAGGGCGAAAGGTGAGTAGATTGTCCCAAAAAGAACAACCGCAATTCCAGGCAAAATGCCCCCGCTCATAGTAGAAAAATCGATAGCGGGTAGTAGCAGTGAAAGCGAATAAGTCGCACCAATGAAGAATAGTAATAGGCTATACCTTTTTCCATTAGTGTTCAGATTTAATAATAGTGGCTTTAAGTCATTAAGGTTTGTCATGTTTTTCCTTTAACTTTGCCAAATCCCACAAGTTATCCATTTCTGCTAAGCTAGCAGTTTCAGGGGTTTTACCCATTTTAGCGAGCTCATCTTCAATAAAGCCAAAACGATAGCGAAATTTATGCACGGTGGTCAAAGTCGCTTTTTCGCTATCAATGCCCAGTTTGCGGGCAATGTTAACTAGGGCAAAAAAACAATCCCCCAGTTCTTTTTCTAGCAGCGCTTTTTGCTCAGGCGTCGGTTTTTGACCATCGATTGGTAAGATTTCTTTGAGCTCTGCCACTTCTTCATCCAATTTGTCCACCGCACCCGACACCACATCCCAATCAAAACCGACTTTATTGGCAGTTTTTTGTAGTTGTTGCGCTTGCATTAACGCTGAGCCTGCCTTGACCGCATCAAGGGTGCGGCGATGGTTTACCAGTTTACCCTGTTTGGCTTTTTCGGCATTTTCCAAGGCTTTGATTTCATCCCAGCGTTTTTTGACATCTTCATCGGTTTTTAGATTTTCTTTGTCGAACACATGCGGGTGACGGCGAATGAGTTTTTGTTGTAAGGTGAAAATCACCTCACTGATATCAAACTGCTGCTGCTCTTGGTATAAACAAGCGTGAAAAACCACTTGTAGCAGCACATCGCCAAGCTCACCCTTAATGTCGTCAATGTCGCCCGATTGTATGGCTTCGACGAGCTCATAGGTTTCTTCTAGGGCGTAGGGAATGAGGCTATCGTTGGTTTGTTTTTTATCCCAAGGGCAGTCTTGGCGCAGTCGTGCCATTAAGGCAATGAGGTCGGCAAAATTGGAAGTTGGTTGCATCGTTATCTCTAAAGGGTGATTGATAGTAAATGATGAAAAATTCACAATATAATTGATCTAGCTATTTTAGCGCATTTGACATGGCAATCTAAGTCCATTGGTAAGTATTTGCCTTGACAGTCTAGATGCCTAAAATACAGAGGCTTTAAATACAGATGCCTAAAACACAGATGCGGCAAAATAATCGTTGTCATTGCTATGCCATTTTGTCAAACTATAGTGATATTGGCACAAACTTACCTAATTTAAAAATATAAGAAATATCAATGCTGAAAATAAGCGACGGCTTCGCTAATTTTTGCTGCGATTTGTAAGGTTCCATCACCCATGATTACAACCATCTTTGTCATTGGGGCAGGCTATGTCGGTCTGTCCAATGCTGTCTTATTAGCCCAGCCTAAACTTGCTAACCAAGTCACCTTGGTCGATATCGATGCCAAAAAAATTGCCCAATTACAACAGCAAGCGTCGCCGATTGACGATGCGTTGATTGCGCAGTTCTTGGCAACCCAGTCACTAAATTTAACAGCGCAGTTGGTAAGTGAGGCGGATTTTTCAACCGCAGATTTGGTGATTATTGCCACACCGACCAACTACGATGTTGCCACTGGCAAATTCGATACCTCATCGGTGGAAGCCAGTATTCAAACCGTACGCGCTCACAACGCACAAGTACCGATTGTGATCAAATCGACTGTGCCGATTGGATTTACCCGTGATATGCAGGCAAAGTTTGATACGCGTATTTTGTTTATGCCGGAGTTTTTGCGGGAGGGCAAAGCGTTATATGACAACCTGCATCCGTCACGTATTATCGTTGGCTGTGATATAAACCATGTGCCCGCGCTGCAAGATGTTTGTCACCAACTAATCGTCCAATACCAAACTGCCAGCGAACAAAACCACACCCCAAGCCAAATTATGCCGCCAACCGAGGCAGAGGCGGTCAAACTATTTGCCAACAGCTACCTTGCCACACGCATTGCATTTTTTAACGAGTTAGATAGCTTTGCCGAAAGCATGGGGCTTGATAGTGAGTCGATTATCACCGGTGTGAGCTTAGACCCACGGATTGGCATGCATTACAACAACCCATCATTTGGCTATGGTGGCTACTGTCTACCCAAAGATACTCAACAGCTCAAAGCCAATTATGAAGGGATTCCTGCCAATGTGATTCATGCGGTGGTGGATGCCAACAATACCCGCAAACGCTTTGTTGCCCGTCAAATTATCGCCAAGCAGCCTAATACCGTGGGTGTGTACCGCTTGAGCATGAAAAAAGATGCCGATAACTTTAGAGATTCTGCAATTTTGGACATTATTGAACTGCTCAAACAACATGCCATTGATGTACAAATCTATGAGCCCAGTCTGTCGTCACCGCAGTTTATGGATTGTCCCGTAGTCAATGATTTAGCGAGTTTTTTGGAAACGAGCGATGTGATTGTCGCGAACCGATTACATCCCGAATTAGCGCACGTCAAGACAAAAGTGTATAGCCGCGATGTGTTTGGTGATAGCTGATCATTGCCAGTGAATAACTGATTGTGAATAATTAACAGTTAATTGAATGACATTCTTAATTCTTAATCCCATGAGCCACGTATATGAATGATTTTTCTCCCATCACAATTTCGTCTTTTAAAGCCTATGATATCCGCGGTGAACTCGGTAAAAACCTTGACGAGGACATCGCCTACCGTATCGGACGTGCTTTCGCCCAATTTTTAAGTGCATCGCTATCAAATCAGCAAAAACCAGCGATTGTGATTGGCTGTGACATTCGGCCCAGTAGTGAAGCCCTTAAAAAAGCCACCATTCAAGGCATATTAGATGCGGGCATCGATGTGATTGATTTGGGCATGACAGGCACTGAAGAGGTGTATTTTGCCACCAGCCACTATGGCGCGATTGGTGGTATTGAAGTAACCGCCAGTCACAACCCCATCAATTATAACGGGCTAAAATTGGTGCGTGAACAGTCAAAACCCATTAGCGCGGATACCGGCTTGGCAGACATTCAACAAATCGCAGAAAAAGGCGCGTTCAAAGCGGCAGCCAGTAAAGGCGAGTATCAGTTAAAAGAAGACAAAACCGCCTATATCGACCACCTGATAAGCTATATTGACGTCAACGCGTTACGACCTTTGACAGTGGTTGTTAACTGTGGTAATGGTAGTGCTGCGCCAACGATTGATTTGCTTGAGCAGCGTCTACAAGCTGCCAACGCGCCTATTAATTTTATCAAAATCAATCATGCGCCTGACGGCAGTTTTCCCAATGGTATTCCCAACCCCATGATTATTGCCAACCGTAAAGTGACGGCAGACACGCTGTTGGCAGAGAAAGCGGACTTAGCGATTGCGTTTGATGGCGATTTTGACCGCTGTTTTTTCTTTGATGAAAACGCCCGATTTTTGGAGGGCACTTATGTAGTGGGGGTGCTTGCCAAAGCTTTCTTGGATAAAAATCCTGCCGAGGCGATTGTCTATGACCCGCGCAATATCTTAAATACCGAAAGCGTCATCGCGGCGGCCGGTGGCAAAGCGACCATCAGTAAGTCAGGGCATTCTTTTATCAAACAAGTCATGCGTGAAAACAATGCAGTGTATGGCGGTGAGATGTCTGCGCATCATTATTTTCGCGATTTTAACTACTGTGATAGTGGCATGATTCCTTGGTTATTGGTGATTGAATTGCTGTCAAAAGCAGGCAAAACAGAAGCGCCAAAAAAACTGTCGCAACTGGTTGATGAGATGATTGCCGCTTTTCCCATCTCAGGTGAGATTAACTTTAAATTAGACGGTATCACTGCGCCCGCGGTGTTGGCAAAACTTGAAGATAGCTACCAACAATTTGATAGCCAAACGGCGACCCTTGATAAACTCGATGGCTTGTCAGTCAATTTTCCACGCTGGCGCTTTAACGTCCGCGCTTCTAACACAGAGCCACTGATTCGTCTCAATGTCGAAGCAAGCGGTGATAAAATGCTATTGGATGAAAAAACCAAACAGCTAGAAAATTGGATTGTGGCACAAGGCGGCACGCCAGCCGACCACTAGGTTTTATTAACTACCATAAAAAAGCCGTTTCAACGTTAATTCATTGAAACGGCTTTTTTACTATTTAAGCTAAAACCATCTAGGCTAAAACCATTGATGCTCAGCAAATGGCTGGCGGATTATTTACCACCACGCTCAGCACGAGCTTTATTGATGAGATAGTTAACTACTTGTGGCACTTTACCATCCTCACCCTCCACAACGTATTTTCCATCAACGACAACCGCAGGCACCCCTGACAGTTGGAAGCGCTGCGCCGCATCTTTTGAACGCGCGATACGGGTATTCACCGCAAAAGAATTGTACATGCTGTTAAATTTATTGATATCCACGCCTTTTGATGCGTACCATTGACCAATCGAGGCTTGGTCAAACAATTTTTGGCGGTCTTTTTGAATGGCGTCAAACATCGCTTGGTGGGTTTTGCCTTGATAACCTAATAACTGTGCGGCATAAAAACCGCGCGCGTTTTGTTCCCACACAGGGTTCATCGCAGCTGGCGTCTGCATAAACACCACATCAGCTGGCAATTTTTTTGACCACTGTGCCATGTAAGGTTCTAATTTGTAGCAGTGTGGGCAACCATACCAAAAAAATTCACGAACAATGATTTTATTGCCTTCAATTTTCTCTGGGTTTGCAAGTACTTTATAGTCTTGACCCGCTACAAAATCTGCAGCTTGGGTTGATAAACTGGTCAAGCCGATTGCAGCGGCGATTGCGGTCATTGCTAATTTTTTCATGGTTGCCTCATTAACAGTCAAATCATAGGGTCTAGCACGGCTCATATCTTATAGTATGTTATAGAAAATCGCTTGCTAGCAGGGCTCAAAATACAAAAATATCTGCGCGTTATACTATCATAAATTAAGGACGTGCCTAAGTGTAATACTTTGTAAACTAAAAAAAACTACACTGGTGAAAAAAATAAGCAATATGTTAATTAAATTTTCTAAATAAAAAAGCATACTTTTTTAAGTTTAATTTATCAGTCATATTTAAAGTTGGAAGGTTATGAGATTATGCAGCAATAAGCTATTTTACCCCACAAATTTATCCTACAATTTTACGCTATCAGCCTGCCACATAAATTCTACAGCGAATGGGCTAAAAACTGTTAGAATAAGGCTATTTTTGATAGCCATTGTGGTTAGCAAGCAACCGCATTTCAAAAAGCGCGATAACATGCTATTGAAGTAACGCTATTAAAGTAAAAAGTATCGAATTAAAAAAATAGCGAAGTAAAAATCAAACGGAACTATCATCATGACACAACCGAACCTACAGCAAAACGTCGACTTACAAGAAGTACAAAAATTCACCGACCTTGCCAATGAATGGTGGGACAAATCAGGCGCGTTTGCCACCTTGCACCAAATCAATCCGCTACGCTTAAACTGGATTGAACAGCAAACCATCGCCCGCCAGCAATCAGGCTTAACAGGCAAAAAAGTGTTAGATGTCGGCTGTGGTGGTGGTATTTTGTCGCATAGCATGGCAGTGCGAGGCGCCACGGTGACGGGTATTGATTTGGGAGAAGCCAACATCAAGGCAGCACAAATCCATGCCGAGCAAACTAGCCAAGCGATTGATTTTGCTTGTGTTGCTGTAGAAGATTTTGCCAAAGCGCACGCTGGTGAGTTTGATGTGGTGACTTGTATGGAAATGCTCGAGCACGTGCCAGACCCACAGTCCATTATCAATGCTTGTTTTACCCTGCTCAAACCCAATGGCGTATTGGTACTATCGACCATCAATCGCAACCCAAAATCCTACCTGTTTGCGGTGATTGGCGCTGAATACTTATTACGCTTGTTGCCACGCGGCACACATGATTATGAAAAATTCATCACCCCAGCCGAGCTAGATCGCTTTGCCCAGCGTGCAGGCTGCAAACGTCAAGATTTAATTGGCTTACATTACAATCCACTTATCAAGCACTATTGGCTGGCACAAAATGTTGACGTTAACTACATGATGGCGGTATATAAGCCTCAGTAGTTGGCTTTACTTAAATATTAATCGTTGATTTGAGCAAAAAATGACTGAAAAATGCCAAGCCGTATTGTTTGACCTTGATGGTACCTTGATTGATACGGCACCTGATTTTATCCGGATTATTAAGGTGATGTGCGCCAAACACCAGCACCCAGCGCCCAGTGATACCGCCATTCGCGAGCAAGTTTCTGCAGGCGCCAGAGCGATGGTCAAGCTAATGTTTGGCGAGCTTGCCGATGTGACTGAGGATGACCCAACCTTGTTGGCTTATCGGCAAGAGTTTTTGGACACCTATGAGGCCGATATCTGTGTCGATAGCCGCTTGTTTGATGGGCTTGATTCGCTGCTAAAAAACTTGGAATCACGTGGTATTGTATGGGGCATTGTCACCAATAAGCCGCGTTATTTGGCGGAAAATTTGTTAGAGAAACTTGAGCTAACTGAGCGCTGTGCGGTACTGGTATGCCCTGATGATGTCAAACATACCAAACCTGACCCAGAGCCCATGTATTTGGCAGTAGCGCGGTTGAACGAACAACTCGGGCGTCAGCTACAGCCTGAAAATTGTGTGTATGTCGGTGACCATATCCGTGACATTCAAGCGGGCAATGCGGCGAATATGCGCACGATTTTGGCAGCTTATGGCTACATTCCCCCTGAAGACCAAGCGGATTTGGGCAGTTGGGGTGCAGATAACATAATCCATAGCGTCGCTGAATTGACCGCTTTGCTGGGCGATTGGACGGATGCTTTAGCGGACACTTAAACAAGCAACTAGGCGCTTGATGCATAGACAAGGTGTTAACAATTTGCCCGATTTTTAGGGAATTTTTTAGCGAGCTTTTGAGAAAAATTTTGAGGAAACTATGACTTTAGCAACCCATGATGATATCCGTAACTTTATCCCACCTGCCGATTGTCTAAAAGGTAAAAATATTTTGGTCACAGGGGCAGGTGATGGCATCGGTAAAGCAGCAGCGCTAAGCTATGCAAAATATGGCGCGACCGTGCTACTACTCGGCAAAACCGCGAGCAAGCTTGAAGCTGTATATGACCTAATTGAAGCAGAAGGCGGTGCACAGCCTGCCATGTTACTGATGAATCTAGAGAGCGCAAGCTACACAGAAATGCAGCAATTGGCGATTTTGATTGAGCGTGAAGTCGGGCATTTAGACGGTGTTTTACACAATGCAGGGTTGCTCGGTGTATTGACCCCACTTGAAATGTATGACCCGATTATTTTTGAGCAAGTGATGAAAGTCAATTTTAATGCCACCTTTACCCTTACCCAAGCTTTGCTACCGCTACTCAAATCTGCGCAAAGTGGCTCAGTGGTGTTTACCTCTAGTAGTGTCGGCAGCCGTCCACGCGCGTTTTGGGGGGCGTATGCGCTGTCAAAATTGGCGGTAGAGGGGATGAGCGATATTTTCACCCAAGAAACCCAAAAAACCACCACCCTGCGCTTTAACTGCATCAATCCCGGTGCCACGCGTACCCAAATGCGGGCTGCTGCCTATCCGAGCGAAAACCCCAACACCTTGCTTGCGCCCGAAGACTTGATGAGTGCGTATGTTGCCTTGATGAGTGATGAAGCGGCAGGTATCAAAGGTCAGGTGATTGATTTACAGCCACAATAAAATGGCGCGATGACGGCGTTAATACGCTATTGAAATTTGACAAAACCACTACCATATTATTATGGTTAACCTATTAAAATCTAAGGAAAAATATGGCAAGTGGTTGGGCTGCGGATGGCGCAGAAAACGAGCAAATTGAAGCGACTATTAATGATGCGATTGAACGGGCAAAACGGGCATTGCCACAGGGTGAGAGTCTAACTCATTGTGAGGAGTGCGATGCCCCAATCCCTGAAGCACGGCGTCTTGCGATGCCTGGGGTGCACTTGTGCGTGCGTTGTCAACAATCGCTAGAACAGCATCAGCAAAAAGTTGAGCTATTTAATCGCCGTGGTAGTAAGGATAGCCAATTGCGCTAAGCACATTGGCTAACGCTACAGTTCATAATAATGACAGCTTATAAAAATTTTTCAAGCGGCAGGTGCGATAGCATCCATACTAATGTACGCTGCCAAGGCTTGGTTTGTGGCTCTTCATCATAGGTGACGATTTGACCGTTCTCGAGCGTTGACCACTGAATATTGTCATCTTTGAGCGACAAGGTGTAGCTGGTTGTTGGCAAGGCTTGCAAAAATTCATTGCGGATTTTGTTGGCAAGGACAGGGTGGGCGATGGCAACGCCAAGTTCGGTATTGGTCAAGGCTGAACGCGGATCAAAGTTGAACGAGCCGATATACACCTTTTCACCATCGCTTTCAAACGTTTTGGCATGCAAGCTGGTGGCAGAGCTTCCCGTCAAGTATGAATCACGCAGATTGTCTTTGATGGCATTGGGCTTTAGTTCATATAGCTTGACCCCAGCTTTGAGTAAGTCTTTGCGGTGTTTGGCATAGCCAGAATGCACGAGCTTGACATCGGTAGCGCTCATGGCATTGGTCAAAATATTCACCGCTACGCCTTTTTTTGCAAGGTTGATAAAATAGTCTTTGCCTTGCTCCGTGGGCACAAAATACGCAGAGATTAAATTGAGTTCACGGCTGATTTTACCTAAGCTTTGGTTGATGTCTAACCCTTGGGTATTGGCTTTGCTACCCAGTTTGTCAGGATTGTCCGTCAATAGCTGGACGCTTGCCCAGTAGAGCGGCAATTTTTGTTTTTTGATTTGGTTGACGAAGTCGATTGCCACCAAGCGCTTTAGATAGTCGTTTTTCAGCTTTAGCACAGGGTCGAGTTGTTGCGACGCAGGTTTATCAGCTTTTTGGGTTTTTGGGGTGAACACTTGGTTTAGGGCAGATGGCTCAGGTTTTTTGACCAAATCGGTGATAGGAAAAGCCAGTTTATGGTTCCAATATTGGTCAAACGCTTGTGACATCTGCGGCACAATATGCCCAACCATCAGCACATCTAGGTCAGAAAATACCATCTCTTGGTTTAAAGAAAAATACTCATCCCCGATATTGCGCCCGCCTGTGATGGTGATTTGGCTATCAGCGGTGATGGATTTGTTGTGCATACGATGATTGAGCCGCTCAAAATCGCCCACAAACCCTAGCCAGCGCCACGAGCGAAAACGATTGGGGTTCATCAATCTTACTTCAATATTGGGGTGTTCATTGAGTACCCACAGCGTTGGGTCGAGACCACGGGTATTGTTGTCATCTATTAATAATCGCACGCGCACACCGCGCTCTGCCGCTTCTTTGATGGCTTGGAACATCAAATTGCCAGTGATGTCGTTATTCCAAATATAATACTGCACATCTAGCGTTTTTTCTGCGGTGCTAATGAGCAGCATACGTGCGGCAAACGCATCCATGCCATCAGGCAAGGGATAAACGCCCGTTTTTTGTGGATTGCTTTTAACCAACTCTGCGATGCCATCGGCCATGCTTTGCGAGCCAAATTGGCGAAAACGGCTGGAGGGCTCATCAGGTGGCATATCCGTTGCCACCGTTTTTTGATGGTCTTTGGTAATGACGGCAGTTTGATAGGTGCTGGATTTGCCCGTGTTGACAGGCAGACGACCCCACCATGCGATAAAAAACAAAATCGCCATACATACCAAAAACAGGCTGGCTAAAAAAATAAGACGACGTTTGAACAGGGGTCTTAGCATGATGGCACTCACCAAGGTCAATTAAGCCATGGGTTAAATTAGTTAAATTGACGCCCAATAAATTTGACGGTTTCATCCTTGGCTTTTTTGACGGCAAGCTTGCGGTTTTGTCCCAGCAGTAATTTGATTTGCCACAGTTTTTCTTGATACAAAGTTGTTGCAGGCGTGTGATACATGGCATTGATGATGCGTTTGCTCGCCAAGACAGCATCGGGGGAGCGATTGCTTAATTCTGTGACCAAATTCTTCGCAACTGCCATCGGTGTATCGCTTAGATGGCTGACCACACCATAGTCAAAGGCTTGCTGACCGTCAAAAATCCGTGCGGTCATTGCTAACTCCTTGACGATGTCCGCGCGTAGCACCCCCATCGCAGACTGGGTCAGTCCCATATCCGCTACCAGTCCCCATTTGGCTTCCATAATGGCAAATTGGCAATCCGCTGTGGCGATACGGATATCGGTCGCCAGTGCCAACTGTAGCCCTGCGCCAAGGCAATGTCCATGCAATACACTGACGACAGGCATCGGCAATTCTCGCCACACAAGGCACACTTTTTGAAATTTACTTTGGAACGGTTTGATAAGCTCCCAAGCGACCTGTTTTAGGTTTTTTGGGTTGTTTAAATCCGCCAAATCAATGCCGGTAGAAAAGCTTTTACCTTCACCTGCCAAAATCACCGCCCGCACGTCCGTCCAACTGGCGAGCAGGTGGGCTAAATCAATGAGTTTATCCATCAACGCAAAACTTAACGCATTGCGCTTGTCGATCCGTGTCAGCCAAACAATGACGCTATCATCGCCGCTAAGTTCCAACCGCACATCGGGCACAAGGTTATCGTTTGCAGCGTTGATACGCTGCGCTAAAGACAAAGCAGTAGCACGCTTAGAAAATGGCAAAAACCCTACACCCGGCAATATTTTCGATACCGACAAAACCGACATACGCATCCTTAAAATTTGACCAACCCAATACACTTAAAAAAATGTTGCGAAACGCGAAGATTTGCAATCATTAATCTCACTTTACTGATTTTGTTGGTTTGGCACAAGAGGCGATATCAGACGATACGTTTAAGAAAGGTAACGTGAAATAGCAAGTGTGCCAAACCTAGGCAGCATTGTGGTGATGGGCATCAAATTATCTTCCAAGTCATATCGTTTTCTTTGAGCTGGGCATATTTGAGCGCAGGGAATTGACTCAAATCAGCCTGTGCCAAGTTATCGAGCGCTTGTAGCATTTGCTCATAATAAGGCGCCAAAATGGCAAATTGCGCAGGCGAGCTATTGTTGATATTTAGCAAGCACTTGTCTTCAAGATTTTGGCTGGCTTGGCGTAGCTGTGGTACGCCCGTATAACGACTCGCCCCTAAAATTCGATGCGCGACGTGAGACAAGGCTTGCCTGTCGTGGCGCTGCCAAGCCTGCTGCAAGTCACTTTTTTCCTGCTCAATTGATTCAATCAGCAGGGTAATTAAATTGGCTGCCAAATCAGGCTTACCTGCTACCCGCATCACCGCATCATCCCAATCAATGACCGCAAGACTTGCTAGTGACTCAGCGCTATGCTGGCTGCTGACCGATGGTAGGCTTGGCAGATTAGCGTTGTCATCGGTGGTAGTCGTTGAGGCTGCTGATGGCGTATGAGCAAATACGCCACTCTCTTTGGGGGTGATAGTTGCAGTACGCAGGTTATTTGCCCCAGACGCTATCGAGCGCGCCGAGATGGGTGAGTTGATAGCAGATTTGTCAGAAGCCACATCAGCGGTTGAGTCAAAAGTAACATCAGCGGACACGGACGTGCTGTGTTTACCCAACCAGCGTTGCAGGATTTGCAATAACTGGGCTTGACTGATTGGTTTGCCCACATAATCGTCAATCCCAGATGCCAATAATTTATCGCGTTCATCCGATAGACTATGCGCGGTCAGGGCAATAATCGGAATATGTTTATGTCCTGCTTGCGTTTCAACCTTACGGATTTGGATGGCGGCTTCACTGCCTGACATTCTTGGCATTTGAATGTCCATAAAAATCAAATCCACGGCGGTATCGCTTTGTGACTGGTGGGTGGTGATGTATTCAATGGCGTCAAACCCACTATTAACCGTCACCACATTAATGCTCAGCTCAGCCAATAACGCTTCTAGTACCAATAAATTGGGCAGATGGTCATCCACGGCAAGCACAGTAAAGCCATGCCACTGCGGCAGTGTGGGCTCTTGGCTGCTGGCAGAATTACTATCGAGCAGCTGATAAAGCTGGCGACGATCGAGCGGCTGATACAAGGCTTGTGCTTGGTAACGCGACAACAATTCTGGCTCAAGATTGACTTGATAGCCAAATAGTAGCAATTTACCGGCATAATGTAAGCGTACTTGTTTGAGCAGCGACGTGGTATCCTCAGTGGTGCCATTGTCCACAATGACCCAATCCCAATGATTGCCTGTTTCTTTGAGCGATTCAAGTAGGCTGGCTAGCGTGCTTGCGGTAGTAATGGCAATCGGCAATTCACGCAGCGAGCCTTTTAACACCTGTAAGCTTGCAGGATGGTCAATCCAAACCAAAATATTTACCGCAGTAGTGGTATCAGCCGCCACATAACCGGCATCGCTTTTTGGCGCGACGATGGCAGGTAACTGCCAAATGGGGTCATGGATAAGCAGCCGCTGCTGCTCTTGGTTACTGATGCTCATCGGCAAAGTAAACCAAAACGTCGTGCCTTTGATTTTGTGCGATTGGCTCGCATCACCCGCTTGCTCAGTGGCGTTGTCATAAAAACCAATATTGCCGCCCATCAGATAGGTAAGCTGTTTTGAAATCACCAACCCTAGCCCCGTACCGCCGTACTGGCGAGTAATCGAAGGATCGCCTTGCGAAAAACTTTGGAACAGCACTTTTTGATGCTCAGGCGAAATCCCGCGCCCTGTGTCTTGCACACTGATACGAATTAAATCATCGATGTCATCATCCAGACTGACCCGCACAATGACCTCGCCATCATCGGTAAATTTGATGGCGTTGTTAACAAGATTGGTCAAAACCTGCTTGGTGCGTAACGCATCCCCCACCAGATAATGCGGTACATCGTCATAGAAGAACACCGCCAGGCGTAAATCTTTCTCTGCCGCCAGTGGCGATAGCATATCCACCACATCGTAGATACTGGCATACAGGTCAAATTCATGACTATCTAGTACCAATTTACCGGCTTCAATCTTAGAAAAATCAAGTACGTCATTGACCAGTGCTAATAGGTGCGCAGAAGACTTACGAATCGTTTGCACGTACAAGTCTTGCTCGGCGTTTAAGCCGCCATGACGGGATAATAGGTTGATAAAGCCATCAATACTGTTAAGTGGGGTGCGTAATTCGTGACTGATATTGGCTAAAAATGCCGATTTGGTTTGACTGGCTGAAACCGCGGCATCACGCGCATTGCGAATTGAGATGTTCTGCATTTCCATCTCGTCAAAAGCCAATCGCAAATCATCTTCGGTCTGTTCGGCGTGATTTTTGAGTTCTTGGAAACTTTTGTGCAGACGTCTTAAGGTCTTGACCAAATCCTGTTGCAGTTGGTTGATTTCACCGCTGGCGTTGATGGTCATCGGTTTATACAGGTTGTTGGCGTTGGTGCGCTGCAAATGTAACCGCATCTCATAAATCGGCGCAATCCAGCGTCTAGCATATATATGGGTGGTCAATAGCAGCAGCAAAATGGTAAAGAGTCCGGTAATCGCTAACGCTAACATCACTTGATAGCGAGCCACTTGTAGCGGCTCATTATCAATATTGACAATAAGCCACAAGGTCGGTAGTGGGGCAGTCGCATTGGCGGGCGGGCTTAGTACCAATTTTCGACCAAATAAACTACTACCCTTGCTATTAAACAGGCTGTTGGATTGGGCGTTGAGCTGTGTCAGCAAATAAGTTTGCTGCGTATTGCTTTGCGCCTCAAGGTGGCGTCCCAAAAAAGGCAACAAGCGCGGATTGGGCTGTTGTGACAAATCACCAAAACTGACCAACACTTTACTTTGTTCGTTGACAATCGCTACGCCTTGCAAGTGTTTGTTGTTGATGGCATTTTGTAGGGCAAATTTCACATTGTCTTGCAGTGTCGCCAATTCTTTGGGCGACAGCTCAGCTTTATTTGAGCCATTATTGCTATTAGGCTGAGTGCTAGTTGCAGATAGCGCTTGGTTGATTTTAAGCAGATTCGTCTGCATAGAAGCGGCGACTGGCTGCAGAGTCAGCAGCAAATTATCCGCGGTTGATTGCTGAATGGTACGCGCAGCACGGCTGGTATCTGATAACACCAAAAAACCACCCGTCAACGCGAGTACGCTAATCGGCAAAAACACCAACAGTATCAACTGTCCATAAGCGGTGGAGAAATCCAAGTGAAATCGTTTGCTCACATTGCTAGCCTTGCATCAGCCTAATTTAGGCATCTGATTTTTTATCAGGGTTTTGGGGTATAGCGTTTTATTTTATAGGATTTTAGCCAATTTTGCTTGTGCCGCTAGGGTTTTTGTCGCAAGTAAATTTTTGACAAGTGTATACCCCAGTAAAAAATCGAGATAAAATCAGATGAGGTAGCGGTGGAAAAATGGCTGGCACAATAATCATGATTCGCCACTGACGGGTGATACGAATTTTGCTAAACTACGCGCGCAATCCAAAAAATTTACTGTTAAAAAAACTAATCAACGCTAGCTAATCTATAAGCTAGACTAAATGCGTCTGCGCAAAATTCGTATTATCAAACGTTCATGGCCAAAAACTAAGGTTGTCTTATGACCCACAATAATTTCATCACTGAAATCAGCACGCTCAATGACTGCATTGGACATACGCCACTGGTCAAGCTGGCGCGATTTGCACCGCAAACCGACCAAGGCACAGCCACCCTGCTTGCCAAACTTGAAGGTAACAATCCAGCGGGCTCAGTGAAAGACCGCCCTGCGTTTAATATGTTTTATCAAGCGGAACTGCGTGGCACTATCAAGCCAGGCGACACCATCATTGAGGCCACCAGTGGCAATACAGGCATCGCCCTAGCCATGGTCGCGGCAATGCGCGGCTATGCCATGACGCTGATTATGCCTAGCAACTCTACCCAAGAGCGTAAAGACGCGATGGCAGCATATGGGGCGACACTGATTGAAGTCGATAACATGGAGTCGGCACGCGACCTTGCCCAGCAAATGCAGGCAGAAGGCAAAGGCATCGTACTCGACCAGTTTAACAACCCTGACAACAAACAAGCCCATTATCTGACCACAGGTCCTGAGATTTGGCAGCAAACGAATGGCACAATTACCCACTTTATTAGCTCAATGGGAACCACAGGCACCATCATGGGCGTGTCCAAATACCTAAAAGAACAAAACCCAAATGTGCAAATTATCGGTTTACAACCTGCTGAAGGCGCTAATATCGCCGGGATTCGCCGATGGCCAGCCGCCTATTTACCAAAGATTTTTGAGCCAAGTTTGGTGGATAGGGTGATGGACATCGATCAGCACGATGCGGAAGTGTTTATGCGTAAGCTTGCCCGCGAAGAAGGGATTTTTGCGGGGGTATCATCCGGTGGTGCGGCGTGGGCAGCGTACCAAATCGCTAAAGAACACCCGGATGCGGTGATTGCATTTATCGTCTGTGACCGTGGCGATCGTTATCTATCAACAGGGTTGTTTGGTGTTAAAGATGACGCTTAATACCCAATAACCTAAAGCAGAAACTAACAAGGAAGTATTATGGCTACGCCAGCGCCGATTTTAGTATTTGATATCGAAACCATACCCGATGTTGCCACAGGCAAGCGGCTATACCCTGAGTTGGCTGGGTTATCGGATAACGATGCCATGACCAAGCTTATGGCACTGCGTGAGCAAGATGTTGGGCATCCTTTTATGCCCCTGCCCTTGCACCAAATCGCTTGTCTTTCGGTGTTGTGGGTCGCGGGCGGCAAAATGACCCTCAAATCGCTGTCGCTGGCTGACCATAGCGAAGCGCAAATGATTCAAACCTTTTTTAATGCCATTGAAAAAAATCCGTTGTTGGTGAGCTGGAATGGCAAGGGCTTTGATATACCCGTCATGGTGTATCGGGCGTTACAGCATGGTCTAACCGCGCCCAAGCTGTTTAGCCAAACCGGTGAGATGAGATACAACAACTATATCAACCGCTATCATGACCGTCATACCGATTTGATGGTGAAGCTTGCCATGAATAGCACGTCGCAAAAACTTGATGTCGTGGCATCCTTATGCGGCTTTGCAGGCAAGCAAGCGTTGGACGGCTATGATGTGGTGCCTATGGTGCAAGCAGAGGCATGGGATAAGCTCACTACTTATTGTGAAAGTGATGTGCTTAATACTTGGCTGATTTTTTTGCGCTACCAACGACTCACGGGACAATTTTCAGCGCAGCAAAGCGAGCAATGGGAGTCCACCACCCGAGACTATCTGCAATCGTTCACTAATCAAGACAATAGCCTGCGCCATGATAAATTTTTGCAAGCGTGGCAACCTGCTAGCAATTTAGCCGCTGACCAACGTGTCACTGATATCGCCATCACCCAGCTATCATCTGATAACCCAACCACCCAAGTAGAATCACCATGAATACGATTTTTCCACCCAGCCAAGTGGTGGCACTGCCCATCCATCAATCTGAGCAAACCTTTCCTGTCCGCCGCGTGTATTGCGTGGGGCGCAACTATGCCGACCACGCCCGAGAAATGGGTAGTGACCCAGACCGTGAGCCGCCATTTTTCTTCTGTAAAGCCAGTGACAGCGAGTCGATTATTGCGGTTCGACCCGATAGCGTTGCCCAATTGCCTTATCCGACTAAAACGCAAGCGCTACATTATGAAGTAGAATTGGTGGTTGCGATTGGCAAAGATGGCGCCAATGTGAGTGTAGCACAGGCACATGAGCTGATTTTTGGCTATGCCGTGGGGCTCGACATGACGCGCCGCGACTTGCAAAACGAAATGAAAAAATCGGGTCGCCCGTGGGAGATTGGCAAGGCGTTTGACTATTCGGCACCCATTGGCGAAATTTATCCCGTTGCTAGCGTTGCTGAGATACAACAAGCGAATATTTCACTAGCGGTGAATGGCGCGCCCAAACAACAAGGCAATATCAATCAGTTAATCTGGAATGTGGCAGAGACCATTGCCAATTTATCTGAGTTTTTTGAGCTCAAAGCAGGGGATTTGATTTTTACAGGCACGCCAGCGGGCGTCGGTGCGGTGGTCAAAGGCGATACCATACTGGCGCAAATTGACGGACTGGGTAAAATTGAGTTGGTAGTGGTTTAGAATTAAGTGATGTTAATCATGAAAAAATTAATATTAGCACTTATGTTGTTTATGGGTTTGACATGTCATGCAGAGTCAAAAAATTCTGACATTGAAAAAATTCTTGTCAATTCATATTTTGAAAAACCGATTGATAAATCACAAGTTGCTTCTTTAGACCAACAAATTATTTTATCCAATTTTGCGGTATCTGCCACAGGCTATTTTTATCACCGCTGCTCTAAAATTTCATCTGATTATGCTGATAAAGTTCAGTTTGTAAAAGATAATTTATTAGCAATTTTTCCAACGATACAAAGCGATTTGGCTCAAACGCATCAATGGCAAGATAATTTTGAAAAATTGGATAAAAAGGCATTGGCTACACTTGAAGTCATTACCGCAGTTAATCGCCTTGACGAGAATTTTATCAATGAACCGTTAATTGAAAAATCGCTATGTGATGGTTTTATTAACAATTATGGGGGTAGCAATGCTAAACAGGCTTGGTTACATTATTACCAACAAGCATTGCCTGTTTTGATTGATGAATTTAATCGAGTGTATATAAAAACAAACTAGGCGAGAATTATCTAGCCTAATTGTCCATAATTAAGTAATAAAACAAAATTCAATATATCGTTGTAGGTCGTGTTAGCGACAGCATAACACGACTGTCACCCTTGAAGTTGTCGGGTTACGCCATAAAAGACGGACTAACCCGACCTACAATGATATTACCATTTAACATGGTATCACTACTTAAATTATTAAATCACCTTTTCCACTTTAAAACCCATTTTTTGCATGAGTTCAGCTTTATCAAACGGCGCAAGGCTTGCGCGTGTGTAAGGCTTGTCTTTGAGGTAGGTGGTTGTCACCCGCTGTAAGTCATCAAGGCTGACCGCCAAGATTTTGGCACGCATTGCTTGTTGCCAGTCTTTGCCGCGACCATGTAACTCAGCAAACAGCGCCTTGACCGCTTCACCCGCCGGGCTTGCGGGCTTATCCATGCCTGCCATCAATCCTAAAATCGCTTCTTCAATCCAAGCATCGGTTTTTTCGCCTGTAGTTTGCGCGAGTAACCAATCAATACTACCCAAAAAATCATCAAACGTGGCTTGGTCACGCGGGTCACGGTAGCTATAAAACTTGAAAGAGCAAGCGTTACTATCATAGCTGGCGCCGCCGCCATACGCGCCGCCTTGCTCACGAATGGTACGATGCAGATAGTTGTTGCGTAGCACGCTTGACAGCACCATCAAGGCAGGGGCATCGGGATGGTTGGTCGGCACCGCATCAAAGACAAGCGCATGATGAAATACATTGGTTTGTGCAAGCCACGCGATATCGCGACCGTCAGTGGTAATGGGCGATTCGATTAAGGTAGCGGTAGGCTCGTCAACAGGCGCTTGCCAGCTCTCACTAATCGCTTGCTGTAGCGTCGGTAATATCTCTGCTTCGGCGATGATAAGCGCTTGTTTTGGCAAGGCTTTGATGTAGCTATGCAAACTGGCTAAGCGCTCTCCGAGCTTTTGCCATGCACTGCTATCTTGCTCCGCTTGCTGCAAAAATTCAGTTAAGCTATTTAATGCAGGCAAACCACCGCGTACATATTCAAGACGGGCGATTTTACTGGTGTTACGGCTCGCTGTTTGCATGGCATACGCATGACCTGCATTGGCAAGGCGCGATTGCCAGCCCATTTGTTTTTGGGTCAGTAGCTCTTCCATCCGCGCATATTCAGTAAAAATAGTGTCGTTGAGTACTTCTTTAAGCAGCTCAATCGCTTCAAATTTACGTGACAATGAGCGGGTAGCGACCACCAAGAAGCTATCCATTTTTTCGGGATTATCAGGTGACGTGCGCTGGCTGATTCTGACAGTCACACCGCTTGAATGGCGTGCTTGTCGCGCTTGAAATGCCAAGGCATCGTGTTTGCGCGTGCCCACTTCGCTGATCAAGCTCAGATAGGTTGGTAAATCTGGATGATTGATGAGCGCTTCATGACCTTCTAGGGGTATAATCACTTGATAATAGTACAGACCATTGGTGCCTGCTTCATATTCATACAACGTACTTGGCACACCACTTAAAGTGATATCGCGTTTTGTACCTGTTTTAAATTGAATTTGGGCAGGAATATCCGCCAATCCCACTTTGGGTAGCAAATCCACATCATCAGGCGTAGCTTGGCGTTCGGCAAGGGCTTTGGCTTGGCTGATGAGTGCATTACGGGTGTCATCGGTCAGTGCCGCTGCGATGGTGTCAAGTTTGGCTTGCTCATCCTTGGCTTGTTGCTCAGATTTGCTCGCATCAGGGATGAGTGTCAAGCGCACGCGATGCGGATTGTCGAGCAAAAAGCTGCGAATCAAATTGGCGATAAAATCAGGGTTTTGTACTTGCTCACGTAGCCAGTTTAAGTTTTCATCGATATCCCACACATGCATGGGGTCGCCGTCGTGGATAGCAGTACTAAAGCCTTCAAGCATCAAATTTAGACCATATGGCATACTATCGCCACCGATATGACGTTGGTCGATTTCGATTTGGTGCAAAATGGTTTCAATCGCTTCACTGTCCACAGGCTGGTCTGCCACTTGTTTGAGTAAGTCCAAAATCCCTTGCTCAATGGCATCGCCATGCTCAGGCTCGGAGCCACGGACACCCGCATAAAACACCATCTGATAATGGCTGTCATCCAAGCCCAGTAGCGGCGTTGGGGCAGATGCCAGCGGATGGCTATCGAGATACGCCCGCAGCGGCGAACCTGCATGTTCAACCAATACGCCTTCCAGTAGTCGCATAGCCAGGCGCTGCTTACCGTCTAAAATCGATGGTAATAACCATGCCATGACGTGATGGGTTTGTTTGGGTTTCACCGTATCGACACTGTAAGTGTCCGTCACGCTGATTGGCGCGGTCAATGATTTTTCGAGTCGTGAGGCGTGTTTTTGCCCTTTAGCAAACGCTTTGCCTGCCACCGCCAATGCATCCTCATGGATACGGGCTTGGGTCTCTGCCACCGGGATATTGCCAAAGCTCATCACCACTGCATTGCTTGGGTGATAGTGACTTTGATGAAACTTGACCAAATCAGCGTGAGTCAGCTCGGTAATGGCAGCGGGCTCACCGCCAGAATTGTAGTGATAAGTGGTAGTGGGGAATAAATGACGCGCCAGCGTATGATACAACTGGTCAATCTCGCCACTCATCGCGCCTTTCATTTCATTAAACACAATGCCCTTATATTGTGGTTTGCCGTCATCATCAAGCTCCACGCGAATCCCTTCTTGGGCAAAATCGAGCGGATTTAAACTTGGGAAAAATGTCGCATCTAGGTACACCGACAACAAATTAAAATAATCTTGACGATTTTGGGTGGCAAACGGATACGCCGTCCAATCTGCCGCAGTAAACGCATTCATAAACGTATTGAGCGAGCGCTTAATCATGCTAAAAAACGGGTCGCGCACGGGATATTTTTCAGAGCCACACAGACTGGTGTGCTCCAAAATATGCGCCTCACCACGGTCGGTCATCGGCTGGGTGCGAAAGCCAATCATAAAGGCATTTTCATCACTCGGGTGGGCAAGATGATAGTGGATTAAGCCTGTGGCGTTATGTTCGCTCACCAGCACATCAAGCGATAACGCATCGATGCGCTCATGTGAGCGTAGGGTAAAATCAGGGTGTAGGGTCAAATCTAAAGCAGAGTCGTGAGAAGTTGCGGGCATGAAGTTACCTGTGTGTCATCATAATATTTGTCAGAATTTATCAGCAAAACCAACTGTAAAAAAACAGAAAGTATAGCAGTTTTGTCGGATTTATTTTGAGTTAAATGGGGTCAAAACCTGCTTTATAAAGGCAAAAAAACACAGATACCACAGATAACACAGCGCCACTCATTTGCCCGTGTCAGCCAATTTTCAGATATTAACTTTGACGGTTTTAATTTACAATGACACCACGTTGAATTTAACTCATCTATTTTTTCCAAAATCGTTAAAAAGGAACCACAATGGCAAAAATCGTCGCCATCGGCAATGCGTTAGTCGACAGTGAATTTGTCGTCACCGATGCACAGCTTAACGCCACAGGCCTGACCAAAGGTAATATGACCCTAGCCAGTCACAGTGAGCAAGCTGACCTCATCGCCTCGCTCAACACGCAAAACATTACCGCGACCAAACAAGCCGGCGGTGGCTCGGCTGCCAACAGTATCTATGCCGCAGCAAGCCTTGGCAGCGATACTTTTTACGCTTGCCGTGTCGGTGAAGACGAGGCAGGGCGTTTTTATTTGGCAGATTTAAATGCCGCAGGTATCAAGACATCCACCAAGTCATTTGCTGATGGTACTACAGGTAGCTGTATGGTGATGGTGACTCCAGATGGCGAGCGCACCATGCAAACGCATTTGGGCACATCCGCAGAAATCAGTGAAGCGGATATTGAGTTTGATGCGCTCAATGATGCTGATTGGTTGTACCTTGAAGGTTATCTTGCTATGTCACCCTCGGTACAACAGGCGATTGCTCAGCTAAAACAACAAGCCAAAGACAAAGGGGCTAAAATCGCGGTCAGTTTTGCCGACCCTGCCGTGGTCAAGTTTGGTCGCGAAGGACTTGATGCCATGCTAGAAGGTGGCGTGGATGCGGTGTTTTGTAACTGTGATGAAGCGCAGCTATTTACCCACCAAACCAGTCATTCGCAAGCGGCAGCAGCGTTATTGTCAGTTGCCAATATGGCAGTGGTGACCAATGGCGCAGCAGGGTCAATCATTGCAGTGCGAGACGATGTTTCACGTGAAACAAAATTGATTGACGTGGCATCGCTACCCGTTGACCAAGTGCTAGATACCAATGGCGCAGGTGATAATTTTGCGGGCAGTTTTTTATACGCGCTATCGCACGGTCATGCGTTGGCAGATTGTGGCAAATTAGCCAGTAGCATCGCAAGCCAAATTATTCAGCAGTTCGGACCCCGTCTCAAACCGGCGCAATACCAAGCGATTTTACAATCAACCTTAACATAGCACATGGCTAATAAGGCGGATTTTGACAACCTATTTTGACAATCTAATAAAAAAGCCCTAGTTTTAGCTAGGGCTGGTGCTAATAAAGCTAATCAATTAAGCGGTTTCGTTGAACAGCTCACGACCAATCAGCATACGCCGTACTTCGCTAGTACCTGCGCCAATCTCATATAGCTTAGCATCACGCCAAATACGACCCAGTGGGTACTCGTTGGTATAGCCATTGCCGCCAAAGATTTGGATACCTTCTCCTGCCATCCAAGTGGCTTTTTCCGCTGTCCACAAAATCACGCTGGCGCAGTCTTTACGTACTTGGCGCACATGGTCTGAGCCTAGCATATCCAAGTTTTTGCCCACGGTGTAAAGAAAGCTGCGTCCTGCCTGTAAGGTGGTATACATGTCCGCCACTTTACCTTGAATCAACTGAAATTCACCGATGGCTTGACCAAATTGCTTGCGGTCGTGGATGTAGGGAATGACGTTATCCATCACTGCTTGCATCAGCCCGATAGGACCTGCGGCGAGTACCGCACGTTCGTAGTCCAAGCCACTCATCAAGACTTTAACGCCGTTGTTAAGACCGCCTAGAATGTTGTCGCTTGGCACTTCGACATTGTCAAACACCATCTCGCCCGTGTGGCTGCCGCGCATACCGAGTTTGTCAAGTTTTTGCGCAGTATAAAAGCCTTTCATGCCTTTTTCTACCAAAAACGCGGTGATGCCTTTTGCTCCAAGTGCTGGCTCGGTTTTGGCATACACCACCATCACATCGGCATCCGGTCCATTGGTAATCCACATTTTTGAGCCGTTTAATACATATACGCCACCTTTGTCTTCGGCACGTAGTTTCATGCTGGTCACGTCTGAGCCTGCACCGGGCTCACTCATCGCCAAGGCACCAATGAATTCACCGCTGATGAGTTTTGGCAAGTATTTTTGTTTTTGGGCGTCTGTACCGTTGCGTTTGATTTGGTTGATACATAAGTTGGAGTGCGCGCCATAGCTTAGCGCCACTGAGCCTGATGCGCGGCTGATTTCTTCCATGGCGACCATATGCGCCACATAGCCCATGTCCACGCCGCCGTAAGTTTCGGGTACGGTAATGCCATGCAGCCCAAGCTCGCCCATTTTTTGCCACAAGTCCATCGGGAATTGGTCGGTGCGGTCAAGCTCGGCAGCACGTGGGACGATTTCGGCATCGGCAAAGGCTTTGACGGTTTCGCGTAGGGCGTTGATGTCATCGCCAAGTTGGTAATCGAGTCCTAGGTTCATAGTCATTCCTTGTTTATTAACTGACTGTTAAAGATTTACGTTTATTTAAAATCGCTGTTGCCACCTTTGAGCCATTTTGCCTGCCCAAAAACGCGCTAATTTTTTGTCCGACATCGACCAGTTTGTCGAGGTCAATGCCCGTTTCAATACCCATGCCATGTAGCAGATATACCACATCTTCGGTGGCGACATTGCCGGTTGCGCCTTTGGCATACGGACAGCCGCCAAGCCCTGCTACCGAGGTATCAAACTGCCATACACCCATTTGTAATGCTGCTAAGGTATTGCTAAGTGCTTGACCATAGGTGTCATGAAAATGCCCAGAGATATTGTCAATGTCAATGTAACGCAAGGCAGCATCCAACGCTTTTTGCACTTTGATGGGCGTGCCCACGCCGATGGTGTCAGCAATGCCAATATGTTCAGCGCCAATGGCAACGAGTTTTTCTGTCACATAGGCGACTTTATCGGGGTGAATCTCACCTTCATACGGGCAGCCTACGGTACAAGAGATGACACCGCGCACTTTGATGCTATGTGCTTTGGCGGCGTCAGCCACGGGGGCAAAACGCTCGATACTCTCAGCGATGCTACAGTTGATATTTTTTTGGCTAAAAGCTTCACTCGCTGAGCCAAAAATCACCACTTCATAATTGGCAAATTGGTCACGGTGGGCAAGGGCGGCATCAAAGCCTTTCATATTGGGTGTCAGCACGGAATAGACCACGTCATCGCGCTTGCTAATGCCATCTAATACGGCATCATTGTCCGCCATTTGTGGTACCCACTTTGGCGACACAAAACTGGTGGCTTCAAGCTTGCGCACCCCTGCACCAATCAAGCCGTTAATCAACTCAATTTTGACGTCGCTGGGTACGGTTTGTTTTTCGTTTTGTAGTCCGTCTCTTGCGCCCACGTCGATGATTTTGACAAAGTTTGGATAGTTCATGATTGGCTGCCCGTATCAAGTTTTAATAGCTCATCGCCATCGGATACCAAATCCCCTGCTTTGAACAGCAACTCTGCCACCGTACCATCACTAGGGGCATTGATGGTATGCTCAATTTTCATCGCTTCAATCACTGCCAAGGCTTGACCTTTTTTCACTTCATCGCCCACATTGACCCGAAACGCCACCACTTGACCTGGCATGGGCGATTTTAGGCTGCCGCCATCTTGGGGCTCGATGCCCACATGCGCCATGCTATCCACCAAGGTGATGACATCGCTGGCATGATTTGAGAACACATATACTTGCTCATGTTGTCGCCATGCCTGCATCTGTTGGCGCTTACCGGCTGTTTCTCCGTCACTTAGCCATAGGGTAAAAGTATCATCAGCCGTGGCTAAATAACGAACATCGCCTTGATAGATGGGCGTGACAACGTCCGCGCCTTGTTTTTCGGTTTTGGCAATGGTGTTAATCGTTAGATGAAATGCCTGTTCCTTGGCTTGCTCGTTAATTTGGCTGATAACCGCACGCAATGGCTTATCGTGATACACCAAATCAAACGGACGCTCATAGTGGCTATACGCGCGCCATGCGTCGGTTTTGCTAAAGGGGTCGTGGTTTTGGGTTTGCGCTTCTTGTGCAAGCTCTTTGACAATCGCGGTGGCTACTAACCAAGGTAGTTCACCACGCTGCTGTCCAAACAGTACGTCTTTTTCACGCTCAATCAATGCCGTATCAAGATTGGCATATTTGAACGAATCTGATTGCACCACGTGACGCAAAAACGCCACGTTGTTAGGCAGACCGACAATACGGGTTTCTGCCAAGGCTTGGTCTAGTTTGGCAAGCGCTTGCTCACGGGTTGGCGCATGGACGATGAGTTTGGCAATCATTGAGTCATAGTACGGACTGATGACATCGCCTTCGCGTACCCCATCATCCACGCGCACATCCGACATCCTAAACTCGCTGTGAGTTGGCGTGCGATAAACGTTTAGCGTACCTGTGGCGGGCAAGAAGTTGTTGTCTGGGTTTTCAGCATTGATACGCGCTTCAATCGCATGGCCATTAATGGTCAAGTCTGCTTGTTGTTTTGGTAACGGCTCACCGCTGGCAACACGCAGTTGCCATTCGACAAGGTCAGTACCGGTAATCGCTTCGGTGACGGGATGTTCTACTTGCAGGCGGGTATTCATTTCCATAAAGTAGAAATTCATGCCACCAAATTTATCTTCGGGTGAACACTCACGTTGCTCTACGATAAATTCAACCGTACCTGCCCCCACATAATTGACCGCTTTTGCCGCCGCGATCGCCGCCGCGCCCATCGCTTCACGCATTGCCACGCTGACATCGGGGGCAGGGGCTTCTTCGAGCACTTTTTGGTGGCGGCGCTGTACCGAGCAATCACGCTCAAATAAATACACATAGTTGCCGTGACTGTCGCCAAAGACTTGAATTTCAATATGGCGGGGACGCAGGGCATATTTTTCAATCAATACGCTGTCATTGCCAAAGCTGCTAATGGCTTCACGTTGACATGAGCCTAAGGCGTCAATAAAGTCTTCGGTTTTTTCAACTAACCGCATGCCTTTGCCGCCGCCACCAGAGCTGGCTTTGATTAGCACAGGGTAACCAATTTTGTCGGCCTCGCTATGTAAAAATTCGGGGTCTTGGTTGGTGCCATGATACCCTGGAATGAGCGGTACATTGGCAGCTTCCATCAAGCGTTTGGACTCAGCTTTAAGCCCCATGGCAGTGATGGCAGAGGCAGGGGGGCCGATAAACACCAAACCCGCATCCACGCAAGCTTGGGCAAATTCGTCGTTTTCACTCAAAAACCCGTAGCCTGGGTGAATCGCTTGTGCGCCTGTCTGTTTGGCAGCCTCCAAGATACGCTCCCAACGCAGGTAGCTGTCTTTGGGCGCAGAACCGCCTATATAAATGGCTTCATCACACACGGCTACGTGCTTGGCAAAGCGGTCAGCGTCTGAATATACCGCAACGGTACGCACACCCAGTTTTTTGGCGGTGGCTGCCACGCGGCAAGCAATCTCACCCCGATTGGCTATTAAGATTTTTGAAAACATAGTCATAATTCCCTTATTTGTAAAATCCGTTGGCAAATTCTTTTTACCGATTATCGAATATATTTTTGCGCACTAGGTTTATAAGTCATTTGGTAATTTGATTTTTTGACCTTACCCTTTTTGACGTTATGATTATCGGGATAATCATGCTCAATAGCGTTGATTTGTATGGGGTAAAAACCGTTGCTTGCCGATTTTTGGCTTAAAATTGTAAGCTTACTTTCATAAGAATCCCAACCATCACCGTTGCCTGAACAGTCGCTATCAATGGGGTCAGCCATGAAAATGGCTTTGATTTGATTGCCGACTTGGGCATAAATATGCTTATTCACTTCGGTACAACCTGTTGAAGTATAGCCATATTCGCCATACCAGCCGAATTTGTCGGGTGCAATTTGTACCAATTTAAAATTACCTAGTTGCGAACTTCCGTAAGCCCCATTCGTAATATAGGGCTGGGTTGCGGCTAATTGCCACTGGTTATTGACTTGATTAAAAATGAATAACCCGCCAATACCTTCGGTTACATGCCCTGCATCTAACCCTGGTTCTGCATAATCACCATTGACCAATACATACAGTTGGGATTTGCCATTCAATGTTTTGATTTCTGCGTTCGTTACTTTGGCACAATAATGAGTTTCATCATGAGAAAAAAATAAACAGTCATTTTGATATTGATTGCCATAGTATTTGGTTAAGGTTTGTTCAATGGCATTAACTGCATTAGTTGGCAATTTGTCTTTGGCAAAGGCAGGTGTTGCTAAAGTTGAAATAACAATCATTGTAAGTGGGAAAAATAGTTCTTTCATGGTATGCCTTTAGCTTTTTTTATCACATCAATTAATTATTTAACCAGCTTGGTTTACGTTTTTGCAAGAATGACTGTACGCCTTCTTTACCCTCGGCGGATGCGCGGATATCGGCAATGCCTGCAACGGTATCTTTGATTAACTGCTCATTAATTTCGGCAAATGCCAAATCTTGCACCAGTTTTTTACACACCTTGACGGCATTTGGGCTGGCGTTGACCAAGTGTTTGACCAAATTATCAAGGCTTTGTGTAAACTCTTCTTCATCCACTCGCTCATGGATAAAACCGATTTTTTTGGCTTCTTTGGCATCAAATACTTCAGCGGTTAAGAAGTACCGATGCGCGGCTCTTGCACCCATCGCACGAATCACATACGGGCTAATGGTCGCAGGAATCAAGCCAAGTTTGACTTCGCTTAAGCAAAAATTGGCGTTTTTGACGCTAATGGCGATATCACAAGCCGCAACCAGACCCATACCACCGGCATACACATCGCCTTGAATGGCAGCGACAGTCGGTTTTGGACAGTGGTAGATGGTGGCTAGCATTTGCGCAAGCTTGCCTGCGTCCGCTAAGTTCTCATCGTGGCTATAATCCGCCATCGCGCGCATCCAGTTCAAGTCTGCACCGGCACAGAAGGCTTTGCCATTGGCAGTCAATACCACCGCACGTACTTCGTCTTGCTCAGCGCAAAATTGAAACACATCGGTCAGTTCTTGGATGACATCGTCATTAAAGGCATTGCGTTTGTCGGGGTGATTGAGGGTAATGGTCGCCACGTGCTGGTCAATGTCTAACAGTAAACTATCATAAGTCGGTAATTTCATCGTGTTTTTCCTTTTTTTTATTGGGTAATGTGGGAGTATTTTTGATGCTTGCTCAATGGTGATAGAACAACCAACCAAGACTTCCGATTTTACACGCTGAAAATTACATTCTAAATACACCAAAGGTGGTGTGTTCAATCGGTGCGTTGTAGGCCGCACTTAAGCCGAGTGCCAATACTTGACGGGTATCGGCTGGGTCAATCACGCCATCATCCCACAGTCTAGCCGAGGCATAATACGGATGACCTTGCTCATCAAATTGCTGACGCACTGGCGCTTTGAACGCTTCTTCGTCCTCGCTTGACCAGTGCTCACCTTTGGCATGGTACTGGCTGCGTTTGACCGTTGCTAATACCGACGCCGCTTGCTCGCCACCCATCACCGAGATACGTGCATTAGGCCACATCCACAAGAAACGTGGACTGTACGCACGACCACACATACCGTAGTTACCCGCGCCGAATGAACCGCCGACAATCACAGTAAACTTCGGCACTTTGGCATTGGCAACCGCCATCACCATTTTGGCACCATGACGGGCAATCCCTTCATTTTCGTATTTGCGCCCCACCATAAAGCCTGTGATATTTTGTAGAAACACAAGCGGAATTTTACGTTTGCAGCATAGCTCGATAAAATGGGTGGCTTTTTGGGCTGATTCGCTAAATAAAATACCGTTGTTAGCGATAATACCCACTGGCATACCTTCAATATGCGCAAAACCACACACCAGCGTCGTGCCAAAACGGGCTTTAAACTCATCAAACTCACTGCCATCGACGATACGCGCGATGATTTCACGGATATCAAAGGGCTTACGGGTGTCAGTTGGGATGATGCCGTACAATTCTTTGGCGTCGTATTTGGGGGGGCGCGGGGTTATTTGCGCGGTAGCGTGGTGGATGGGTGTTTTTTGTTGGTTTAAATTGCCGATGATGTTGCGCGCCAGTGATAACGCGTGTAAATCATTTTGGGCAAGGTGGTCAACCACGCCTGACAGACGGGTATGTACATCGCCACCGCCTAAGTCTTCGGCGGTCACTTCTTCACCTGTGGCAGCTTTGACCAGCGGCGGTCCACCCAAAAAAATCGTCCCTTGATCTTTGACGATAATCGACTCATCACTCATGGCGGGTACATAGGCACCACCTGCGGTACAGCTACCCATCACGACGGCGATTTGGGGAATGCCTTCGGCGCTCATATTGGCTTGGTTAAAAAAGATACGACCAAAGTGGTCTTTATCTGGGAATACTTCATCTTGGTTGGGCAAGTTCGCGCCGCCAGAGTCGACCAAATAGATACATGGCAAGCGGTTTTCTCGCGCGATTTCTTGCGCCCGTAAATGTTTTTTGACCGTCATCGGATAGTAAGTGCCGCCTTTGACGGTGGCATCGTTACACACAATCATACAATCAATGCCAGCGACACGACCGATGCCAGCAATCACGCCTGCGGCAGGGATATCGGCATCATACATGCCATACGCTGCCATCGGTGAGACTTCCAAAAATGGCGTACCGGCATCTAGCAAGCGCTCGACACGCTCACGCGGCAATAACTTACCCCGAGCCACATGTTTGGCGCGAGCAGACGCTGAACCGCCCTGAGCAATGACCGCAAGTTTGGCTTTGAGGTCATCAACGATAGTTTGCATGGCAGCGGCATTGGCTTGAAATTCCGCGCCATTTGGGCTTAATTTACTTTGGATAACCGTCATTGTAAATCCTAATTCTGTCAAAGGGTGCAGCTAAATTGCTATTAGATGCCCTCTGTATTTATGTTAAGTTTTTGCTGAAGTTGAAAATTTAGAGTCCCAATTCTTGTGTCATCGCTTCCACGATTTTGAATTTTTGAATTTTACCCGTGACGGTCATTGGGAACTCGTCGACAAACTTCATGTAAGTCGGTACTTTATAGTGTGCAATGTGATCTTTACAGAAATCACGGATGTCTTGTTCGGTTAAGTTGCTGTCTTTTTTGGGGATAATCCAAGCGGCGAGGACTTCACCAAATTTTTTGTCGGGTACGCCCACGATTTGGACGTCACGGATTTTTGGGTGGCGATATAGGTAGTTTTCGATTTCAACAGGGTAAATGTTTTCACCACCACGAATCACCATGTCTTTACTACGTCCGACGATTTTGACATAGCCTTCTTCGTCCATGGTTGCCAAGTCACCGGTATACATCCAGCCATCGACAATGGCTTCCGCCGTTTTATTGGTGTCATTCCAATAGCCGAGCATGATTGAGTAACCTTTGGTACACAGCTCACCTGTCTCACCGATGTCAAGCGTTTCACCCGTTTCTGGGTTGACGATTTTGACTTCTAGGTTAGGCTGTACCAGACCTACGGTTGAGACTTGTTTTTCAAGTGGCGTGTGCTGGTTGGTTTGACAAGATACCGGCGATGTTTCGGTCATGCCATAGGCAATGGTGAGTTCTTTCATGTGCATTTGGTCAATCACGCGGCGCATGACCTCAATCGGACAGCTTGAGCCTGCCATGATGCCGGTACGCAAAGTCGATAAGTCATAATTGGCAAAGTCTGGGTGGTCAAGCTCGGCGATAAACATGGTCGGTACCCCATGCAGACCTGTACATTGTTCTTTTTGCACGGTTTCAAGTACGGTGATGGGGTCAAAGCCATCATTGGGATACACAATCGTGCCACCGTGGGTCAAAATGGCAAGGTTGCCCAGTACCATGCCAAAGCAGTGGTAGAGCGGGACAGGGATACACAAACGGTCATCGGCAGTTAAGTTCATGGCTTCACCGATGAAATAACCGTTGTTTAAAATGTTGCGGTGGGTAAGCGTCGCGCCTTTGGGCGTGCCTGTGGTACCACTGGTAAATTGGATATTGATGGGGTTATTGGGGTTAAGTTTTTTGGCACGTTCCGCCACTGCCGGATCATCGGCATCGCCTTCGGCAATCCACGCTGAGAATTTTTGCATATAGCTAAAATCCTCAGTGGACTCTGGGCTGTCAATCCAGATGACCCGTTTGAGATTGGGTAATTGCACGAGCTCTAAATTTTGGTAGCTTTGGTGACGCGCTTCAGGTGCAAGCTCTTGAAGCATCACCGCATAGTCGCTAGATCTGAAGTGGCGCATCAATACCAGCACTTGGCAGTCGACTTTGTTGATGGCGTATTCAAGCTCAAAGATACGATAAGCGGGGTTAATGTTGACCAGTATAATACCGGCTTTGGCAGTCGCCAATTGCATGATGACCCATTCAACGTTGTTGTGTGACCAAATACCCACGCGATCGCCTTTTTGCAGACCCATACGAATCATGCTGCTGGCTAGCTGATTGACTTTACGCTGTAGTTCGCGGTAGGTGAGACGAATGTTTTGGTGCGCGGAAATTAAGGCGTCTTTATCGGGGTGTTGTTCCACCATCTGATCAAAAAAATCACCAATGGTCAATTCTATCAGTGGCGTGACCGGTCCTTTATCATAGCTTTGGGTGAGCGGGGCGTTGGCAGATTTCGCACCCATTACGATGCGTGGCAGGGTTAGCACGTCTTTGGTCATGGTAGCATCCTTACTATCGTGTTTTTTAGCGTGTTTTTCTATCGTTTTTTTGGGGGTTTACTAAAGGTATTGACGAAAGCTAGTGAAAACTTCGTGCTTACCTGAGTAAAAATTTTTACCCACTGATTAATACCCAAGTATTCCTTGACTTAAAGTATTGTTCTCACACGCATTTTAATTCATTTTTTTAAAATTTTTACCGTGTTTAACCATCAATATGTGACATATTAATCAATAAATTATGGACTTGTCAATCTAAAACGAGACAATCTTTATCGAAATAAAAATTATCTTTAAGCTAAAAAAATATTCGATACATATTCAATAGGTATTCAATGACACTTACTACCCCTAAGCCAGCCACTGATTTGGTTGACCATAAAAAAACCCATCTCACTATGAAAGATGGGTTCTACACTCAACAGGGTAAAATGGGATAAATTATTTTTCGCTATAGAGTTTGATGCCGGTAGCAAAGGGACATTGTTTTAAGCGAGCGGCTTGTACCATCGCATCTCGTTGTCCCATAGCAATCGATAGATTATGACGGTTGCCGCCATTGATTGAGCCTAAGCCGACACTCACGGTAGGATAAATACCATGGCGATTGCCCGATACGCCAATCCCAATGCCTGAAGCCTGCAAACCGGTGCGCTGATTGGCATTGGCATCAATGTATTGATTGACCCGTGTGTACTCATTGGCAAGCGCAACACAGTCATAGCTTTGGTAATTGTTGGCGGATACGTATTCAGGGGTAGGCGTGGTCATACACCCTGTCAAGCCTACCGCAGTGGCCGTCGCTAAAAGTATTGAGATAGCTAAATTTTTCATCATCCTACTCCCTTATGTTCACTGCTTCAGCCTTAAAATAGGTTGAGCGGTTTAACAAACGCTAGCGTCAAAATACCCATATAGGCAATAAAAGCAATCAACATACCTATTTTGGCTTGATTGGGCGTAGTCGTCTGCCGCGTGGCTTTGACAGTCGCCGAAATGGCAACAATGAGTAATACCATCTTGGCAATCAACCAGTGCGGCACTATACCTGCGCCAAACAATGGCATCGCCGTCACCGCGCCTGTTAAAATCACCAAGGCATACATCAGGTGTGCGCCGATTTTGGCAGATTTTGGCAAGCCTTGTCCTTTTGGTGCGGTAAATACCAACACGGCTTGCCACAAGAATAAGGCAATTAAAATCAATGCCATCAGCATATGTGCGTGTTTCATACATCAACCTTTTTTATAATAATATAGCGTAAATTAACTCAAGAGGTCTGTGGTTTTAGCTTATGTTGACACTCTTTTTTATCTGTATATTACCCTGCGTTTTGTCCTGCGCAATTGGGACTTTCGGGAGATTGTCCAACCGCTTGCCATTCTGCTTGTGTATAAGCATGAATTGAAAACGCGTGAATTTGCCCACCGCCTTGTGACAGTAACGCATGGATAAGTCCATATACCAACTGATGACGCTGTAACAAGCGTTTGCCTGCAAATGCCTCACTGACAATGGTCAGTTTAAAATGGGTTTCTTTGCCTTCAAAATAGCCAGCATGGCGCATCGACTCGTTTTCTAGCTGATAGACACTGGGCTGTAACGTTTGCAAACGCGCTGTCACGGCATCGGCAATCGGGGTAGCAAGTTGACTCATGTCGTCCTCGGTTCACTGATTTTATTCATCAAAAATGGGTAGTCAATGACAAACCTAACTGGTCACCACTTACCGCATTTTAGCCATTTTAGCATAGTTTTAAGGTAGCCTAATCTATCAAATTGGCTCGACTGGCAAAAATAATCTTGTGTCAATACCGCTCAAATTTTCTCTATGTTTGATGGCTCACTAGCTTCTATGGCTCACTTGGACCAATATAGCAAGGATAAAATACCCGCGGCAATTAACGGACCCACCGCCACCCCGCGAAACAATACCACCCCTGCTACTGTGCCAATCATCAGCCCCGTGACCACGTTGGGGTCAACTTTCATTAAATTCACCCCTCTTGCGCCCAGCCAAGTCACCAGCAATCCCACGGCGATGGCCAATAATGAGCGCCAACTGGCAAAAGAGGTTATCAAGGCTTTGCTACTGACTTGTTCGGAAGCGATGGGCGCAATGACGGCAATGGTGAGCAGCAAAATACCCAAGTTGAGTCCATATTGCTGAATATAAGAAAAGATAGGTTGGTTATGGGGTAAAAATTTGATGATAATCAGCGCAGTCGCACTGACCCAAATCGTGGGATTGTGCACAAAAATACCGCAGCCCAAAATGACGAACAAGACTAGCAAATTAATATCAAGCTGATTCATGAATTTACCCTATAGCGGTGACCAAACGCTTATTATGCCACTGACGATGCCACTGTGCTGTTGAGATATTTAAAAAACTTCAATCAATCGGTTTTTTGACAACTTGTTAGGCTTGCTAGATAAATTGATGGGTAGGTAAATTGTTGAGTAAATTGATGGGCGGTGGATTATTAGGTATCAGCAAATTTTTAATCAACCCAATATTTGTCTTACTAAATTTGCGCACTAAAAAAGCCAATATCAACTGAATATTGGCTTATAAAATACGAAGTTAACATTAACGCTAACGGCTTTGTTGGTACAATGGCATCACACGTGGCAATAATGATTGAATGGTGGCAATACGTGTTGAGCTCACCGGGTGGGTACTTAAAAACTGAGGTGGCTCGCCGCGACCGCCCGCACTCTGCATTTTACGCCATAGGCTGACTGCTGCATTAGGGTCGTAACCTGCCCGTGCCATCAGCTCTAGCCCCATCAAATCAGCTTCCGTTTCTTGGGTGCGGCTATTGGGACGGGAAATACCCAAATCCCCCGCTAAACCTGCTAACTGTGCCTGTCCTTGAGATAGCCCTAATACACTCGCGGCAATACCAATCCCTGTTTGGGTCGCCACCTCACGCGATAGACGCTCACGGGTATGCTCACGTAATGCATGCGCCATCTCATGACCCATGATGGCAGCAATCTCAGCATCGGTTAGACTCAAGCGATCGATAATACCTGAGTAAAAGACAATTTTACCGCCGGGTAATACGTGTGCATTGAGCTCATTACTTTTAATGACATGCACTTCCCAAGACCATTGTCTTGCATCGCTGCGATAGGCACCTGTCTGCGCAATCAGACGCTGAGAAATTTTCTGTAAACGCGCCAACTGTGCCGGATTGGTATCAAGCAGACCTTTCGCACGGGCAGCGGCAATTTCTTGTTGAAAAGCTTGTTTGGAAAGTTGTTGCACCTGCTGATCGGATACTACCAATAACTGATTGCGGTCGACGCCAATTGCCCCCGTGTCAGTGGTGGTTGAGCAACCGGTAACAGCTACTGCAATGACGGATGCCGCCAAACTTGACATCATAAGTTTTTTTGAAATTTTCATCTTATCGTTATCTCCAAATACAGCAAAAAGGACCAAGAGAAATATGAGGTTTAGACGCATTATAGCGAAGTCATTAAAAAACAATCTGCTGAGATTTGCAGTAGTTGAGTAACGATAGATACATGGTGTGTTTCAGAGTGTGATAAAACTAGCTAATAACTATAGGTAGAAAGGAAAAAATTAATACGAGAGTAAAGAGTCAAAAAAAACTACTTCCCAATAAAACTCAGTAAAAATAGTTAAATTTAAAAAAACGCATTTTTTTGAATTTTTTTTGCAAAAATGCTTGACGCCGTGTCAAAAATCTTTATAATACGCATCCACAACGACGCAACAAACATTCAAAATTGCTAGTTGACCACCTCATGCGGGAATAGCTCAGTTGGTAGAGCACGACCTTGCCAAGGTCGGGGTCGCGAGTTCGAATCTCGTTTCCCGCTCCAAATTCAAGAAAGCCTAACTTAATAGTTGGGCTTTTTTATTGCCTGAAATCCCGCTACTATCAAGGATTTCAAGCTTTGTGTCCCTTTTTTTACTAAAAATGCTTTGTTAATTTAACTAATCAATTTTTTGCAAAATTTTAGACCGTGACCAAAACGTGACCATTTTGTGACCACGCTTTTTTTATAATTTTTTAGAGTGACCCCGACCGTGAATTTGGATGTTTAATGAAATTCAATATTTTTTTAAATAAATATAAATAACACATATTTATTAAATAGAACAAAAATCCAATACGAATAAGCCTTCAACTGTCATTTATTAATCTAACATCTTAAGAATATAATTAGACAACATCTATATAGTTTGCTAGCCTAAACCAATGCTTATTAGCCAATTTCCTTTACTATGACCATCAATAACCTCCTTGACGAACTAAACCCTGCCCAACGTAAAGCTGCCACCACCGACGCTCAGAACACTTTGGTGTTGGCAGGGGCAGGCAGTGGTAAAACTAAGACCATTGTGGCTCGGGCTGCCTATTTGATTGATAAAGGTGTTCCTGCCAATGAAATCCAAATCGTCACCTTTACCCGCCGTGCTGCCAGTGAGATCATCACCCGTGTCGAAAGTCATTTAGGATTGCAAGCAGAAGGACTGCGCGCTTCCACCTTCCATACCTTTTGTCTAAGTATCTTACGTCGTTACCCTAAAGTGTTTGACTTAAAAGGTTTTAACGTCATCGACCGTGATGATCAAATCATGATCTTCAAACTGCTACGCGGTAAGCTCGAAGATAAACGTGCTAAAGAGGCAGCGGCTAAGGCTAATCAAACATCCACAGGCAAAACCGTCACCTTCCAACGCAGCAAAGCTGTGCCAACTATCAGTGAGATATTACCTAAGCCCAAAGAGCTTGTTGATTTATATTCTTATTTACGCAATACCCAAATCTCACTTAAAGACGCGCTATACAAGCAACTGCCTGATTTTCAGCCTGCGTATGATGAAATCAAAGTAGTTATGAAAGGCTATGAAGCGCAAAAGCAAGAACGTCATTATCTCGACTATGATGATATCTTGGAGTATGTCGCACGCTACTTAAATGCCGATGATTGGCTCCTTGAACGGGTCACTGAAAATACCAAGTATCTGCTCGTCGATGAGATGCAAGATACCAATCCATTGCAGTGGTTACTACTGCAGCCTTTTATTGGACGCACGCAGTTGTTTTGTGTCGGTGATGATGCCCAGTCGATTTATGGCTTTCGCGGGGCGGACTTTGAAAATATACATAGCTTTAAAGAAAGAGTACCCGATGCCGAAGTGCTGACACTGGATTTAAATTATCGCTCAACTCAAGAAATTCTAGATTTATCAAACTGGCTGCTGGATCGAAGTGAGCTTGATTATAAAAAACGGCTTACCGCACATCGCGGTGAAGGGATTAAACCGGTACTGCATAGTTTTGGCAATGAGTTCGATGAAGCGCGATTTATCGTCAGTGATTTAAAAAAGCGTTATGACAAAGGGTCACCGTGGCATCATCATATGATTTTGCTTCGCTCAGCGTTTTCAGGTCGACAAGTGGAAAGCGCACTCATTGCTGCAAATATTCCCTATGTGTTTATTGGCGGCACCAAATTACTTGAAGCGGCGCATGTTAAAGACTTAATCAGTATGCTGCGGGTAACGGTCAACCATCTTGATGAACTCGCCTGGATTCGCTTTTTAACGCTATGGGATGGCATTGGCGATGCTGGAGCAGGGAAGCTGGTGAATGAGTTCTTAACGTTGCCTGACTTAAACGCTTGCATTGAGCTACTGGATAAAAAAAGCAAAGTACCAAAACCTGCCCTTGACGCGCTTCGAGAACTATCAAGCCTTCAAGAACTACCTGAACAAAGCATTGATATCGCCTTTGATGCGTTAAGTGATCAATTACAAAAGAACTATGAGAAAAAAGACTGGGACAGCCGCGCTCGGGATTTTGATTTAATCAAGCAACTTGCCATGCGTCACAATACCTTGGCAGACTTTATTGAAGCGTATGTGTTAGACCCAATCTCGCACAGTGAAGTGAGCAAACAAGACAATGATGACTTGGTCACATTGATTACCATTCACTCTGCCAAAGGGGCTGAGCGTGAAGTCTGCTATATCGTTAATGCATCAGTGGGACAATATCCGCATCTGCGCGCCCAAGACAGCTTTGAAGAAGTGGAAGAAGAACGCCGTGTGCTATATGTAGCGATGACGCGGGCTAAAGATGAATTGATTATCACTCGGCAAAACTTAAATACCTGGGCGACGAGCCGGATTGATGCGCAAAACCGTACCATTGAAAGTTATTTTTTAAGCGAAGTGCCAAAAGAGCTATTGCCGAATGATACTGGGTTTAATTCGTTCGGTGGTTTCAGAGCTGATAATTCATTTCATCAACCGCTGAAGAAAAAACCCAAAATCGGGATTGATTTTGATGATTAAGATTTTTTAAGCCTTTTAACAAATCCAGATATGCCGTTCTAAGGATTAACTTTACTCTCACTACAACAAGTATTTTAACCAATAATTGTTTATAATTAGATTTAAAATTAATGAAATGGAAGTTAGCTTATGAATGTCAAATTTGCGTTATTCGCAGGATTGTTGTTAAGCGTGCAAGCATTTGCTTTAGATAATACAGCCAATCAAGCAAAGTCTACCAATGATGTACCAACCCAAGCCGATATTCAGCGCCTATTTGATGAGGAAGTCAAAGCCATCAATCGCAATATGATTATCAATAACCCGATGTACTCAGGTGATTATCATACTGATATGCTCACACAGCAAATGTTAGGCTCGATGCAGTATAAAGCTAAAATCAACAAAGCCGTGTGTCAGCCTACTGACAAGCCAAATACCTACGACTGCTTAGTGCATACCACGTCAAATGTGATGGGTTATCAAAGCATTAATAAAAGCGCAATCACCGTCAAACGCATTGGCGGTGAATTGGTCTTGGTTAAATAAAGCTAGGGTAGAATTTTTCAAATGATTGGTCATTTAAAAAACTATTTCGTATTTAGCATCTATCAGCAAGTTGATTTATTAACCATTTTGCATTAATTTTTGTCGAATTAATGGTGAAATATTTTGTACCAACTGCTGATATTCATCATCTACTTTGACTTGACCAAAGGTCGGACTACTAGCCAAAATACTTGGAATTGCCAGGTGATTTAGCGGGGTGTCATCTTTAAAATGGTCAAGTTTTGGTAAATCTTCTAGATAACTGACCACGTCATCTAAGGTCAACAATTTGCCGTGTAAATCAAACCCAACATTTAAAATACGGCCACCAATATCCGCCATACGATCATGAATATGACCATGCAGATGATAGTAGCCTTTGTGACAACCATCCCATTCAGCAATTGGATAATGAAACAATACTAAAGTTTTACCGAGTTCTTTAAGTTGCAGCTTTAGATAACTTTGAGCCGAATATAGCAATGGATGACCATCGTGTTTTGATGTGGTCAAAAACTTGTCTAGGTGGTTTTGAATAATATCATCGTGGTTACCAAAAATTAAATGATGACGACCATTTAGCTGCGATAATACCTTGTTGATGTGACGCAGGTTGTGTGAAAACGTCAAATCACCCAAGTTATATACGTCATCATCTACGCCCACGGTATCGTTCCACATCTCAATCATGTATTGATCAAGCGTATCAATGTCGCCCTGATAGCTAGGCTGGGGGCGAGTGTGAGGACAAAATTTTGCAATATTTCGATGTGAAAAATGCAAATCTGAAGTAAAAAAAATGTTACTCATTTTGCGTTCTCTTTATTCTAATTTTTCTAAAAATTGTTGGACAAAAGCGATTTTCTGTAATTCATCAAGCTGATTAAACGTATCTTGATGTGCTTTGATATGATCAATCAGTGGATAATATTCTTCATCCACTTGCTGCTTACTTAATTTACTGCCCAAATTTTTTTCTTGGCTACGTCCAAAAAATTTCGACACCAGATAATAAGGTGACTTTAATTTAAATAATAAATCTTGCGTTTGGCTATCAAACACCATAAAACCTTCGTGTTTAACGGTTTTTAATAGGGTTTTTAACTCACCAAAACGGACGTTTTTTAGCGTAGTAGGACGTTTTAAACCAAACTTTTTACCAATTTCATCCAACTGCTGCTCACTAAATAAGTTGCCTGTTGCCACATCCCTTATACCAATCAGTGTTTCACCAAACGCTTCAGGAATAATATGAATGTCGCTTGGGTCAGTAATCTCAAATAAAAAGGTATGATTAGCAAACTGTTTAAATACAGGTTCATATTTCGTGCAATGCTCACGCGTCATGAGCGCAAAACTGCTATCAAGTGATCCAGTAGTCGAATATAGCACTTGTCGATCAAAGCTAGCACCAGCACTTGGGTGATTATTATCGAGTTCAACATAAGTGCATACACCCAAAAATCCGTTTACCTTAACCACGGCGTCGACCAATCGATCGTCACTCATCGCAATGGGATAGGGACTATTTTTAGCAATACGTTCAGAATAGTTAAATACCTTGTTAAATGGTCGCACAATAATACGGTTATGCTTATCAATCACAAGTCCGCGCATTTCTAACAAAGCATTATCAAAGCTGTTTTCATAAAATACCTTACGCGCGTATTTTAAAACGAACAGATCTGGATAGTTTTTACTTTGTTTTTTGACGAAATTTTTGCGTGCAAAGGTCAAATAGTCATCGGTGACAAACGTCTGTTGTACCTCGTCAAATGGCAATTTACCATGATTAAATACATGCATTTTGTCAACTAACTGTTGAGTTAACGCATCAATTGGCTTAATGGCAGGAACATGGATTTCGTCACGTAATTTGCTGTTATTCAAATTGATATAAGCCGTCAACACATCTGCTTGTTTGACGTTATGCGTGTTTTCAAAAAAATTGTGTAAACGGTAAATTTCAACCTCAAAGCCAAACTTTTTCGCCATCTTAATCAAATGGATACAAGCTGAACCTTTTTGATTTGTGTTTGAATTGACAATTAATATATCTTGGTTAGGGTGCTGTTGCCCTTGCTTAAGCATATTTTTAAATGTCGCAAGATTTTGACGTTGGGCTTTATCCACCAAATCACCTGACCAACGATACATACCATTTTCATCAGTGAGTAATAGGTCATTTTCTAAATGGACGATGGTTGCATTGGGATACGCTTGAGCAAATTTGCTTTGCTGCTGTCTGGCAAACGTGGTTTTCCCAGAGCCTTGATGGCCACGGATTAAAATAAATTTTTGCATAACTAGCCCCTTATTCATTGCATCTTTATAACTGCGGTTAAACAATGAAAATTAAGATTGAAAAATGCAAAATTTAGACAAAATAAAGACATGGACTAGAACATAAAGGCTAGTCAATACGTGATTTGGTCAAATTTTACATGTACAAACCGAACAATTTTGTGAGAAAAATTGTGGTTTTGGCGGGGTCGTAGCTCAGGATTGTTACGCTATCACGCTTTTATAGCGAACAAATGTAGGATCACTATTAACAAAAGTAGATAAAGTTTTTGTTAATTTCTAGATTTTAGTTTAGTTGGTTATTCATTGTCAAGTTAATCGTATCTGTATTGATTTAAAACAAGGAACTTATGTTGTGCTTAAATCATTGTAACTTACCAAAACATAGAGCTTGACACGTTAGAAGTGTCTTACATTATGCAGGATAAATATAGATAACAGTATGACACCATAAGAAAAACCGTAATACGTACATCTTAATTCGTTCAATAAAAAAAGGACTGGCTTTCAGTCCTTTTTTTATTATTAAGGTTAATGGCTAATTAAAGACCCATCGCAGGATCAGTAATACCGTGTTCACCCGTCTCAACACGTCCAGCAAAACGGCGTAACCAGTTGGCATCTTCTTTTATTGTCACCTCAAAATCATACCAACGGCCGCTATCTGTTAAATCCCAATGTACTTGTTGTTCTTTACCTGCAGCAATCATAACTTGCATTGCTTTAGTGCTATCAAAATACGCTTTCGGGGTGATGATAAAGGTTAGCTCGGTTGCAGATTGATTCATGATATCAACATAGACATTGCCATTGGCAACATCGTAGCAGACACGGATTTCTGCTTTGTTTTTGCTTAAAGTATTGCCAACAAAATGACGGTGATAACCATTATTGGACAATACCCATAAATCGTACAACCCATCGGTATTCACCGTCCAAGTATCGTTTAATTGTTTACCTGCTTCCACCGCATAACGGCGTGGGATACGACTCAAATCCAATTTGTTATATACATGGAACACGCAGCCTGCTGTGCCCGTATTGGCAAATACTAAGCCCACGTTTTGACTATCGACATGTGCAGTGGTGTGCAATCGATAAGGCAAAGCACGAGAAGGTTGATAACCTGTGGCTTGTTTTGGCATCACTTGATTGGCAGGGACGCTAATTTGCGGCAATTTTTCTTGGTTGCTACGTAGTGTATCGGCATCTTGACGAGTCTTTTTACCAGCCAACGTTGGTAGCACTTCAGTATTTGGCTCTTTAAAGTTAAAGGCAGAGGTCAAATCACCCAACATCGCACGGCGATAAGGTGAAATATTGGTTTCTTTTACGCCAAAACGTGCCTCTAAAAACTGTAAAACAGAGGTGTGATCAAAGTTTTGTGAGTTGACCCAACCGCCTCGACTCCAGGGCGAGATAATGTACATGGGTACACGAGGGCCAGGTCCATAAACATCATTGTCAGGTAAAGGCATATTTACCGCTTCTGGAATATGCATTTGGTTATAATATTCTGAGCTGATTTGACTATCTGATAAGGTGGTTTTACCTTGCAATACATTGTTGTCATAAGATGGGGCGCAAGGCGGCGGTAAATGGTCATAGAAGCCATCATTCTCATCAAAATTGATAATAAAAACAGTCTTACTCCAAACCTCTGGATTGGCGGTTAATGCTTCTAATACTTCCTGGGTATACCAAGCGCCTTGAACAGGACTTGAAGGTCCTGGATGCTCAGAGTACTTTTCAGGCGCAACAATCCATGACACTTGTGGTAATTGGTTATTTAATACATCCTGTTTAAAGCTTGCTAAGAATCCACCATCTGGCATGGTGTTAGCAATGCCTTTATACAGGGGTGATTTGGCATCATCGGTTTTCGCATAGGCCGGTGCAACGTAACCGTCTGTCCAATCATGATAGACAGGTTTGCCAGAGGCAATATTGGCTTTACGATAGGCTTCAAACCCAACCAAGCAATTGTCAGTATAGTTATCAGGCATATTTTGATATATCATCCAAGACACACCAGCTTGGGTCAAGCGCTCAGGGTATGTTGTCCATTTATACCCACCATCAACCATACCAGGTTCTAGCTCATCCCAAAAATTATTGACGACCACTTGTGGCGGATTAGCAGTCGCGCCGTTTGTACCTGTCCAAAAGAACATGCGATTACAGTTAGTGCCGCCATGTAATGAACAAAAATACGCGTCACAGATGGTAAAAGCCTCTGCAAGGGCAAACTGAAATGGCAACTCTTCTCGTTGGTAATATGACATAGATTGTGGTTGCTTATATTTTGCCCAGTGGGTCATACGACCTTTATCCCAAGCATCTCGCGCATCTGTCCAACTGTGAGGTGTGCCTTTGACGCGTTGAGCATTGCCTGCCGCTTGGTCAAGGTGATATGGCATGACGATTTTTTCATCTTTATCAAGCTGTTGCCAGACAGTGCGACCATTAGGCTGAGGAATGGTAAAACGATCACCAAAGCCACGCACCCCTTTTAATGTACCAAAATAGTTGTCAAATGAACGATTTTCTTGCATCAAAATGACCACATGTTCGACATCTTTAATGGTACCGGTTTTATTATTGGCAGGAATCGCAAGGGCTTTTTGAATAGAAGCAGGAAAAGATGCCAGTGTAGCAGCAGATAAGCCTGCAATCCCAGAACCTTGTAAAAATTTACGGCGAGAAACGGACATAATGTCTCCTTAAGCATTCGTAAGCATAAAAGTGGGTGGCTATTTTGGTGCGCAGTCCATGACAGGCTGTTTTTTACCAGAGTTGGTGTTGCTTGATGAATTGTTATCGTTATTACAGCCAGTAAGCGACAATGCAGCAATCATGCTAACAAGTAAGCAAAATGACATAGGCGTGGATGGACGGGTCGGCATAGACGTTCCTCATAAGCAATGGCTATTTATTAGAATTTATTTTAATTTTTAAGCAGTTATCACTGAAAATTAAAACAGGACTAAATCCTAGCTAATAGAAATGTCGATGAGATGACAATTATGTGAATGGATGATGAACGATAGATAGCGCTAAGCTTCATAGCTAAACATATTTTTAGTAGCGCAGTTTAATGAGCAAGTTGCAGTAAAAAATCAAATGACTCAAAGATGATGTTACAGGTGCCTAAAAACCTGATAGAGTTTTCTACACGCCTTTTAAGTATGGCAGTGGGGCACAGCAAAAAGACGAGCGCTTTTTTTGTAATATGAATGAACAGCGTTGGCAACTAATTGAAAATCAGCTAGGGTTAGCCAAAACATTGAAAGTTTGGCTAACGGATAATAATCGGGTGGATAGAAAAGAAATTTGGTGGAATATGATGCTGCAAACCAATTATTGATAAGCTTTAAATTGCTTAACAATTGGAGATAATAGGTTTAGTGAGTAGAATGCTATCCAATGATTCTTTTGGATTTAGCCTCATTTAACCAACTGGGGAACTCTTCTAAAAGTAGCTCATACAAGCGCTCATCGCTGATACTGGTAATACGATCTAACGCAAAAAAATTGCAATTATCAACAATACGACCTGTCATATCATCGAGTTTTTCAAGCACCCCATAATTGCGACCGCCAATCCCAACAAACTGCCAAAAAATGGGTAGCATCGCTGCCTGCGTTAAAACCTTTTGCATTTGCCGGCCACTGCCCACACCACCGTCAGAAATAAATAATACATACACAGGGACACCATCGTTAAACTGCTGATAATAATTAATTACTGCTTCAATCGCTGGTATTTCTTCATTGATTCTTGCGCCTACCTGCCAATTGCGCCAACCGCGCTTGGTTGTTTCAATAAATTGATTGACATTGCTTAAGGTCACATCATCAAGCTGCGTGGTATATTGAGCAAATGCCCAACATTCAAACCTACCATCATTATCAAAGTTAATTGCCAGTGGCATAAGGCGATCAACCACTTTTTGCACATCGCCATTATGATATTGATGGTTCATTGAGCCTGAAGCATCTAGCACTAAAGCCACACGTGCTTGTACATCAAGTAGGTTTTTCTTTTCTAGTTGTACCAGTGACTTTTTGGTTAAGTCAATGATGCTGGCATTACCTGTTTTTTCTGCCTTTTCTAACGAAATCTTCTTTTTTAAATCAATTTTAGATAGTTGTGGGTTAATTGGCGCAGTTGGTGCGGCTTGGATAGGCGCTTCTTCAGCCACTTCACCACCAAAATGCTTGATTAAGGCTGCCAATCCACCATTAAAACCTTGTCCCACTGCATTCATGCGCCAAATATTATCTTTTTTATAAAGTTCCAGTGCCATTAACGCCTTTTCTTGCTGAAACATACTACCGTCAATTGGAAAGCTTGCGACCGTCTGCTGCTGAGATTGCAAGTTAATTGCCATTGCTGGCAACTGTGCCATGGTTTGATGACCATCAATGGTTAAGGTTAATATCAAGCGCTCAATTTGCGGGTTTAAAGTCGCTAGGTTGACATCAAAGCTGACTTGTTGACCAGTATTTTGGCTAAGCTTTAGGCTACCGCATGGGCTTTGAGGCTGGTTATAAAATATCATGTAGGCTTCGTTGCTAAGCTTACCTTGATTGTCTAAACCAAACAGTGCAATGTCTAAGTTTAAATTGATTGGTGGGGTAGTTGTTAAGCTAAAAATTAGCTGATTGGCTAATACATCTGATAATTTAAGTTTTTGTCCACGAATAAGTTGCATCTCTAAATCCTTGTCGATAGTTATTGTTTATTGTTATGTTACAGGCACAAGGTTACATAAATTTTATTATGAGTGGGTGACATGCATAAAAATGGCGCATATTGGTATTACAGCTACGCCATAAATGGCGATAATAAGTACATGGATTACTTTAATAAATGAAAGAACACCTGATGCAACTTTACTCATGGACGTTTGAAAATCCATTTTCCCTTCACCGGTGATGACCAAATCTGCTTCCTGAATAATTTGCTCAAGATGACTAATTTTACTTACTAACTGAAATCCGCCGGTCAATTTCGCCGGTAAAAAGGTCATTAACGCAAAACCCAAACCGCCTGCAGCACCTATTTTATTGCGGTTATCTAGCTAATCAATAACCGATAAATTCAATGATAGAACTAATTTTCTAACAAATAAACACCAATATAGTTCTATTTTAGTTATCTTTTAGTGCTAACTGCTTCAACGCGTAGCGTAGAATCCCGCTATGCGTCTGCCCATATTTATCTGCCAGCTCAACCAACAAATTATATTCATACTCATTTAAAGGCAAGGTATGTGACTTAAATTTTCGGGGCGCTTTGGGATCTGGTTTTGTTGTTTTATTTGATTGATCAGTAGTCACGCCATTGACAAAATCATCCTCCGTTAAGGTGGGTGCTTGGGTACGACGTTTAATCATAATGCCAACTCCTTCATCAATTCACTAAACTCAGTAATAGCTTTCGCGTTATTTGCCTCTATCACGCCTTTACCCTCTGCAAGTACATCGCGATAAATTTTACGCTCGTGAATAATGGTCGTTAATGGGTTTAACAGCGGAAAATCACTCAAGTATTCTTTGGCTTGAACGACTTCTTTATTCGCGCGGTTAGTCGGTGCTAAGGTCAATAGCCCAAAACACTGCAATTGCTCGTTAAAGCTAAGTGCCTGATCAATCACTTCGGTTAAATGGGGTAGGGTGTCTAAATCTAGCTGCGATGGTTTAAAAGGCACGATGAGTTTAGCCGCTACGAGCATAGCAGTCCGTAACTCTTTACTGTCATGTCCTGCTACATCGACCACGACATACGCATAGCGCTGATTTAAATCTTTAAGGGTACTTTTGATATCACCATATCGCTGGATACAGTGTACCTTTGCTAGACTGGTTTCATCTCGATCTCTCACCCAATTTGCGGAGCTTTGCTGGGGATCAGCATCCACTAAGACCACATCTTTGCCAAGATTTGCTAAGCTACAAGCGATATTAATGGCGATTGTAGACTTACCACAGCCACCTTTTTGACTACCTAACAAAATAATCATAACGACCCTAATTTACTATCAATTTAGAACTAAATGGTAACTTATTTAATGGTTAACTAGTTTTTTATTAGTGTTGATTATAGTGTATTCACAATTGAAGTCAATCATGTGTATTTGGCAGTTGTTATGTAGCAAGAATTAATTAAAAAGGATGCAGGTAAGTTTTTTATATATTTCGTTGATTATAAAATCTACCGAAATACGAACTATATCGAATAAATAAACCTAGAATATATTTTTCTAGCCTACTGAATATAATTTAGCCAAGCTCTTTGTGAGGATTGTAATACCAAACCCATAAAATATAGTATTATAGCTATATGAAAGAATCAAACCCAA